>JAUVVT010000091.1 GCA_030604505.1 bacterium
AAGCGGAGGAGCAATTTAGTTTCCCCCAAAATCATTTTATTATTATTAAAGTAAATGTATTTTTTAATTTGATCTGAAGGAAAAATATGAGAACTATTATTTCGCTGCTTTGTTTATTAATGTTATATTCATCAGGTTGGTCTCAGGACTTGAACTTACCGGAACCTGACGAACTGAAGGTTCTAAAAGGGACATTTGAAGAAAAAAAAGCAGAGACTATGTTTTTGGAACATGTCAAAAGAGTAATATTTGCTCAGATAGATGAACGTGATAAAACCATAGAAAATTTGAAAACCGCCGATGACTGGAAAAACCACATAAAATATGTTGAGAAAACCTTTAAAGAAATTATCGGGGAATTCCCCGAAAGAACCCCCCTGAATGCAAAAGTCATCGATGTTTTGGATAGAAAAGAATATAAAATAGAAAAAATTATATTTGAAAGTTTTCCTCAGTTTTATGTTACGTGTAATATGTATATTCCCAAAAGAGTGTCTTTCCCGGTTCCTGCAGTCCTGAATGTTTTAGGACATTCGCTTAATGGAAAAGCCCGTGATGCCTATCAAGCTATCTTTATAAATCTTGCAAAAAAGGGATATATAGCATTTGCAATGGACCCCATATCCCAGGGCGAGCGGTTTCAGTATATTGATAGAAAGACAGGCGAAGATATGGTGCCCGGTTCGTCCACTGCCGAACACAATATGGGTGGACATCAGTGTCAGTTGCTCGGGATAAATTTGGCTAAATACAGAACCTGGGATGGGATGCGGGCAGTTGATTATTTATACACACGACCTGAGGTTGATAAAAACAGAATCGCCTGCACAGGAGTCTCCGGCGGGGGAACAATGACGTCCTATCTCGCCGGTTTGGACAAACGAATAAATGTTGCGGTGCCTGTTGATTATATAACTACCTGGCGAAGCAGAATCGAAGCACATTTAACGACGGATTCTGAACAGCTCTTTGCAGGTACTTTAGTAAAAGGTGCTGATAACCGCTCGGATTTTACGTTCCTTATTGCACCACGTCCTCTTTTGGTGGGTATAGGTATTAGAGACAAACTTAATCCGTACTGGGGAGTACAGGCGTTTAAGCCTGTTGTTGAGCGTTTATATAAAACGTTAGGATATGAAGACAGAGTGGATTTTGCAATAGTCGATGTTGAACATGCATACAGCAAACAACACCGTCAGGCTTTATATTTGTGGCTTCACAAATGGTTTAATTACGGAAGCAGTAATACAGAAGAACCTCCGTTCACTATCGAGAAAGACGAAACTCTGTGGTGCACAGAAAAAGGACAGGTTCTCGCTTCATTGGGTGGAAAAAATGTTGCAGACCTGAATAGAGAATATTTTCTTGAAATAGCTCCGGATTTTAGAAAACCCAGGTCAGTAAATGATTTCGGTGTTCAAAAAGAAAAAATAATTGAAAAAGCAAAAAAATTAACTGGCTATGAAAATTTGTCAATGCCGTTGCGACCACGTAAGGTAGGTTCATTTCAATGGGGAAATTTTAATGGTGAAAAGATTATATATTATTCCGATTCCGATATTTATGTACCTGCTTTGCTTATTTTTCCTGAAAAAATTAATCCTCCTCATCCTGCAGTTGTTCTTGTAGATGAAACAACCAAAGAGCCTGATAGAAATTCCTGGAGCATAATCAAAACGATTTTAGATAAGAGAAGCGCTGTGTTTATTATCGATCCGAGGGGAATGGGTGAGACCGGTATTAAGAATATTAGCCAGCCTCAGATATATAGCATAATGACTAATAGACCTGCTTTTGGAATGCAGTTGTCAGATGTTGCTGCTGCATTGTTGTATCTTGAAAAAAGGGATGATATTGTGAAAGAGAAAATCGGTTGTCTTGGAAAAGGACACGGCGGTTTGCTGGCTTTATATGCTGCTGCACTCGAACCCAAATTTGCTGCATCATCGACAATTGAACAGTTATATACATATAAATCTATTGTAATGAATGATATTTATAAATACGGACTCGAAATTATAGTTCCGGGTATTCTGAAATACTATGATTTGCCCAATTTAGCAGGAGTTGTTGCTCCGCGTCCGTTACTTATTATAAATCCTGTAAACCATAATAAGGAAGTCATTTCAGATAATGTTTTATCAAAAGATTATATATGGACGCATCAGGCTTATTCTGCATCGGGATTTGCGGAAAATATCAATATTATATACAATGCTGACAGTTCAGAAGTCAGTAAAAAAATTGCAGAGTGGTTGGACCTATGGACTAAGTAAAAAGATTATTTATGAATGACAATTTTTCAATCTTTTGAGTTTAGAATGTATTAATTATTAAAGTCATAATTCGTAATTAGCAATTCGTAAATCTAAAATTGTAAATCGTAAATTGTATAATATGTCTGATAAAATTTTACTGATATACAGCGATGAATTCTTGAAGCACGATACCGGATTTGACCATCCTGAAAGTCCGGCAAGACTCAGGAGTATAATATCATATTTGAATGAAAATGAGCTGAAAAAAAGTTTGGATATAGTTGAACCTGAACCGGCTCCTTTAGAATGGATAAGAGAAAATCATTCTCAAGAATATATAAATTTAGTTAAAAAGTATTGCGAAGAAGGTGAAGCTTATATTTTAACTCTGGATAATCCAATTTGTAAAGAGACATACAGGATTGCAATATTAGCTGCTGGCGGAATTTTAAAAGCCGTTGATTATGTAATGGAAGAGAAATATTCAAAAGCATTTTGTCTGTTAAGACCGCCGGGTCACCACGCAGTAAAAGACAAACCGATGGGATTCTGTTTTTTCAATAATATTGCTATTGCAGGTAAATATTTGATAAAAAAATATGGTTTGGAAAGAATACTGATAGTAGATTGGGATGTCCATCACGGAAACGGTACACAGGATGCCTCTTATGAGGATAATAAGGTTTTCTTTTTCAGTATTCATCAGCATCCGTTGTATCCGGGCACCGGTATGGAATGGGAAACTGGTAAGGGAGAGGGAGAAGGATTTAATATGAATGTTCCCGTATCACCAGAAACATCTGATGATACGTATATAGAGATATTTAAAGAGAGAATGTTTCCGAAAGCGCTGGAATATGAACCCCAGTTTATTTTGATTTCAGCTGGATTCGATGCACATAAATCTGATCCCCTTGCTCAGATTCAGCTTTCAGAAGGTGTCTATAGAACACTTACTGATATTGTCCTCAAAATAGCAAATAAATGCTGCAGCGGGAAGATTGTATCTACTTTAGAAGGAGGGTATAATCTAAAGTATCTTCCTTTATGTGTAGTTGAACATTTGAAAGGTTTAATTGGTTATTAGCTTTCAGCTATTAGCAGTCAACAAAAAACTAATACCACAACCAAAAACTAAAAGATAATAGCTAATAGCTAATTGCCAATAACTGACAGCTAACAGCTATTCAGTTGTTCAATTATAACCGATAATAAATTATTTAAAAATTTTATCATAGGAGGAGGATAAATGAGGTGCGATAAAAGATGTATATTTATAATCATTTTTTTATTTTTAGCGGCAGTTTTTGTTATCAACAGATTAACAAAAGTATCTGATAAAAAAACAAACGTCTTTGTTCAGGGGGCTTTTTATATCGATAGTGATGACATATATAATGTAAAAGATGCAGAAACAATAGAGAAAATACTTATGAATGTTGACCCTGATATCCTGATAGTTAAAGAACCCGTTACATTTTTTGATAATCTTATTGATGAATTTACAGATAAAATATCCCCCTCGGAAAAAGATTCGGTAATCAACCATTACTTTGATACGATTGAGGAAATAAATAGCAAACTGGGATTTAAGATTATATTGTTGGATATTTGGGATTTGGCATCTATGCAGACAAGAAAAATTTTTTATAAAAACAATAAGGAAAATAGAGATTTCGAACTGAAGGTAGATTTATACAAAAAATTAAACAAAATTATTAATAAAAAAATCGAAGAGCTTAACTTAAATGGAAATTATTTTGCAACTAATTCTAATGGCTTTGATGAGTTAAAAGAGATAGAAGGAGAGTTTTTTTCGTCCCTTTTTGATGAAGAGCTGGGCGTCGGTAATTACAAACTTATGAATAAAAAATATGTCAATAAAATAGAAGAAATTATAAAGAAAAATATACAGGAAAAAATTCTTATAATTTACGATTCGAATAATAAGTATGAGCTTATAAATAGAATCTCTAAAAATCAGAAAATAAACATTATCAGGATTAAGGAAAACACAAAGAAAAGAAAATAGAGAAGGTCTAAGTTATGAAATTTAGAATTTTCTTAGTATTGATATTATTAATAAAGGTTTTATATTATATCCCGGTTTACCCGGAAGATAAGGATTATATCGTATTAACAAAATTAATAGATGCTCCGATGGCGGGTTCATTAAAACAAGGTACGTTTGCCGTTGGTTTACGAATGTATCCGCAGGGTGGGGTTTTGAGCGAAATGTCTTTTGGGCTTATGAATAGGGTGATGGCATCTGTTTATTATGGTGGTGAAAATTTGATAGGTGAGAGGGAAGCTAACTGGAATCCTCAGATTGGGTTTGAAATGCGGATCAGAATTATTGAGGAATCATTTTTAATGCCTGCTGTTTCATTAGGATTTATTAATCAGGGATACGGTGGGTACAGAGATAATCTTAAAAGATATAAATATAAATCAAAAGGAATTTATGCCGTCGTAAGCAGAAATTACAAGCTGCTTGGAAATATGGGATTTCATATCGGAGCAAACAAAAGCTTTGAAGATAAAGATGAAGACAAAGATATTAATCTTTTTCTCGGATTTGATAAAGCAATCCCCGGCGGTTTGGAATTCCTTGCAGAGTATGATTTCGCATTCGATGATAATAGCGATTTATCTTATGGAAAGAAGAATGGTTTTCTTAATTCTGGTATAAAATGGAGTGTAGCCGGGGGATTTAGCGTAACTTTTATTTTTCGAAATCTCGCCGATAATAGCAAGCTCACAACAGGAGTCGGAAGAGAAATTAGAATAAACTATGTAAAACCTTTCTAACCTACTTTCTTTGTAAAAAAGAAGACTCCCACGATTTTTGGGAGGAGCAGCCTATGGCGGAAAAGAAACTTAAAACTAAATCTTTCCTCTCACGAGGAAAGATTTATTAGAAAGTTTTCTTGCTTACTTCTTTTTTAAAAGAAGTAAGGAGGTAGTAAAACTGAGAGCTTTATTAATTAATCCCTGGATTTATGATTTTTCTGCTTTTGATTTGTGGATGAAGCCTTTGGGGCTGTTGTATATTGGGGCTGTTTTAGAGGAGAATGGATTTGATGTTGATTTCATTGATTGTCTTGACAGATACCATCCGGAAATTTTAAAAAGAAAAGGAAAACACCGAGGGAAAAAAAGATATGGTTGTGGAAATTTTTACAAGGAAAAAATAGAAAAGCCGGATATATTAAAAGATGTAAAAAGAAGATATTCAAGATACGGACTGCCGCCGGATATTTTTATTAATGAGATAAAAAATATACAAAAACCAGATGTTATATTAATAACTTCTTTAATGACATACTGGTATCCTGCTTATGTTGATTTAATAGAAATAATCCGCAATATTTATAATGATACGCCGGTTATAGTTGGTGGTATTTATACGACATTGGCTGATGAACACGCCGGAAAATTCCTGAAGGTCGACCGAATCATCACGGGAGAAGGGGAAAACCAGGTTTTGTCTGTTATTTCAGAAATTCTGCCCGGGGCTGAAAACAATTACAAAAATTATAATTCTATAAACGATTATCCCTTCCCGGCGTTTCATCTTTTGAAAAATGTAAACTACATTCCAGTATTGACTACACGCGGATGTCCTTTTAATTGTACATTCTGTGCTTCGGAATTCATAAGCGGTAAATTCAGGAGAAGAGATCCTGAATCAGTTATAGAAGAGATAAAACTTCACAGAAAAAAATTTAATGTTAAAGATTTTGCTTTTTATGATGATGCACTTTTGATTAATAGGGAAAAACATATTATACCTATATTAGAAGGATTATTAAAAGATAAAATAAATATTCGTTTTCATACTCCGAATGGCCTTTTTCCTGCTATGATAGACGATGAGCTTGCAAAGTTAATGTATAAAAGCGCGTTTAAAACTATAAGATTAAGTCTTGAAACTACTAATATAGATAGATTGAAGGATATTAGCTCTAAAGTTACTATAGATGATTTTGAAAACTGCATTAGCTCACTGGTAAAGGCAGGGTATAAAAGAAAAGAATTAGAGTCGTATATTATTTACGGATTGCCGGGACAATCAATAAAGGAAGTAATCGAAACCATAGTGTTTACTGCAAAAAATGGCATAAAGGTGCGTCCTGCTGCTTTTTCGCCTATTCCCGGAACAGTTGATTGGGAAAGAGCCGTTGATTCGGGAGAAATATCGCCAGATGCAAATATTATTTTAACAAATAACACCCTTCTTCCTTTGAGGTCAGAAAATTTTACCTGGGATATTGTAAATGAGATAAAAAAATTCGCACGCCTTACAAATTATGCGTCAGACCTTGAAATAAATATTTTCAATGGAAGCAGTATTTCTAAAGTACTTAAAGATATTTTATCAAAACCAATATTAGAATATATTTGACCAAATTTACTAAAATTTAAATATCATTCCATCCCAAAACTTCAAGCTCATTTTGTATAAATAAATTAAAATAATTATGGATTTCAGAAAAACCATGTTACTTTTTTTATTTTTTGCGACTGTGGTTGTTCAAACTCTATCAGCCGAAACAGATGATTCTGTTTCTG
>JAUVVT010000093.1 GCA_030604505.1 bacterium
CAGACAAGGACATCAAAGGCAAGAAAAAATCGGATTTTTATTGAAGAGCAGTTAAAAAAAGCAGAAAAATCATTTAGTATATCAGAAGAAAAACTTACTGAACACAGAAATAAAAACCGGATGATTAATGATTCACCCGAACTCCAAAGAGAGAGAGGACGCCTCCAGCTTGAATATGAAATCTGCAGAACTAATTATGTTAATTTCAAGAATGAATATGATATGGCAGTCTTGAAAGAAGTAAAAGACACCCCTGTAATAAATATATTAAATACTCCTATTATTTCCCAGTACAGAAGTTGGCCTAAACGAAAACTGATTATTATTGTTTCTTCTTTTATTGGCTTAATGTTTGGAATTACCGGGGCATTTGGATTGGAATATTATTATAACCTAACAAAGAATCAAACCTAAAAATTTGGGATTGTTTTGAATACATTTATTGATAAAACCGCTGGAATAGATTCAAACGTGGAAATAGGAAACTTCTCCTCTATAATGAAAAATGTGAAGATAGGGAAGGGGACCGTAATTGGAAACTGTGTTACAATAAATGAAGGAACAATTATCGGCGAAAAGGTGAGGATAGATGATAATTCAGTTATCGGTAAAAGACCTCTGAGAGCAAAATGGAGCGTAGTACAAAGTTCTGAAATGGAAACTAATCTAACGATTGGAAACGAATGCCTGATAGGTGCACAGGTTATTGTTTATGCAGGTTCAAATATCGGGAATTACGTACTTATTGCCGATTCCGCACAAATAAGGGAAAAGATAACAATTGGTGATTATACGATAATTGGGAGAAATGTTACAGTTGAACAAAAGACAAATATAGGAAAAAAGTGTAAACTTGAAACGGATTGTTATATTACTGCTTATTCACTTATTGAAGATTTTTGTTTTGTAGCCCCTAAGGTTACAACAGCAAATGATAACTACATCGGAAGAACTGAAGAAAGAAAAAAACACTTTAAAGGTATTACTATCCGAAGAGGTGGAAGAATCGGAGCAGGAGCAGTAATCCTTCCCGGGATAGAAATTAAGGAGGATGGAGTGGTTGGAGCTGGAGCTGTTGTTACTTCTAATGTGCCTGCTAAAAAGATCGTTGTGGGAGTTCCGGCTAAGGTACTCAGCGATGTTCCCGATGAACAATTGTTAGAAAATCAAGGATGGGAATAACACCAGAATTTTTAAAAATATGGGATTATAAATGAATCGCTCTTTGGGGGATTTTTTTTTGTTTTTGTTTATACCTATTTAAAATATTATTATTAAAAGACTTTATTAAAAACTATTCATTTAATTTTTTATTATCTATTTTTTTTTTGGAGAATTATTTCTATGGCTGATATTTATTATACATTAAGGAATAAAATTAAAAACAGAAAACTAAAGATAGCAGTTATTGGACTTGGATATGTTGGTTTTCCGCTGGCGCTGGAGTTTGTAAAAAATGGGTATAATGTAATTGGTATTGATAATAACAAAAAAAAGGTAGATTCAATAAACAAGAGTTCCTCTTATCTTGAGGATATAGATGAGTCGGTTTTTAAAAATGCTGTTAATTCCAAAAGATTATCTGCTACTGATGATTTTTCTGTTATCAAAAATGTAGACTGTATAAGTATATGTGTTCCAACTCCACTCGGAAAAACGAAGGATCCAGATATTTCTTATGTTTTGAATGCCGCCGATAATGTTCGGAAATTTATGAAAAAGGGACAGATAATAATTCTTGAAAGCACAACATACCCCGGAACCACAAGAGAATTAATTCTGCCAAAGTTTGAAAAAAGTGGACTGAAAGTCGGCAGGGATTTTTTCCTTGTGTTTTCACCGGAGCGAATCGACCCGGGAAATAAAGAATTCAATATAAAAAACACGCCGAAGATCTTGGGCGGAGTAACAAAAAAATGTACAAAAATAGGAAAATATTTTTATTCTGAAATAATTGATAAAGTCGTGGAAGTATCATCTCCTGAAGCAGCAGAGATGGTGAAACTTCTTGAGAATACATTTCGGAGTGTAAATATTGCCCTTGTCAATGAAGTAGCGATAATGTGTGATAGGTTGAGTTTAAATGTATGGGAGGTAATAGATTCTGCCTGTACAAAACCTTTCGGATATATGAAGTTTTATCCAGGTCCGGGATTGGGTGGACATTGCATCCCTATTGATCCCCATTATCTTTCTTGGAAACTCAAGAGTTTAAATTACAGGGCAAGATTTGTCGAACTTGCCGGAGAGGTTAATTCGGAAATGCCGGATTTTGTTGTGAATAAGATTGCCGATTCACTTAACAAACAAAAAAAATCTATCAAAGGTTCAAAAATATTGATTTTCGGGGTTACCTATAAAAAGGATGTTAGTGACCTTCGTGAGTCTCCGGCGCTTGATATATTGACTATTCTTGAAAAAAAGGGAGCAATAGTACAATTCTACGACCCGATTATTTCGAGATTTATGTTGAATAAGAAATCGTATAAATCAAAAGAATTGAGTAAAAATTTATTGAAAAATATTGACTGTGTTGTAATTACTACTGACCATTCAAGTGTTGACTATAAATTTGTATTGGATAATGCTAATATTATTGTTGATACACGGGGAGTATATAAAAATATTAAAAGCAAGAAAATCGTCAGGTTATAAATTATTTTAATAAAATATGAATACTGGAAAAAGGATAAAGATTGGTATTTATGGACCAATTTATCAAACAAATCTTCTTGTTAACCAAATAAATAATATTGATGATAAATTTTATGCAGAAAATATAATTGAGAATAGATTTTCTCATAATTGCGATATATATCATGGACTCTATGGATTTTTGAGTAAGCGCTTTGTTTTTACAAAGTTGTTTGGGAAAAAAAATATATGCCACTGGATAGGAACAGATGTTTTAGAGATTATTAATAATAAGAGTTTTCAAAAAATAAGATATTTTTTAAGTAAATTTATTGATGTCGATATAGCAGTTACTGAAAATCTTATTAATGAATTAAAAGGAGTTGGTATAAAAAGTAAATTAATGCCAATAGTTTCTAATCTTGATAATATTAAAATCGCTCCTTTTTCAAAAAAGTTTACAGTTCTTACATACATTCCACAGAATAGGCTTGAGTTTTTTAATTTTGAAATTATACTGGCATTAATTAAAAAAAATCCCAATATTCAATTCTTAATTTTAGCAAATTCTGGAGAAGGGCTGCCAAAATATGATAATTTAAAATATATTAAATGGTGTGAGGATGCTTCAAAATATTATTATCATACAACAGTCGTTCTGCGCATCCCGAAGCATGATGGTTTATCATTAACAGTAATAGAAGCTTTGGCGAGTGGAAGGTATGTAATTTGGAATTATCCATTTCCTTATTGCCATTATTCCCCACCTGATGTGGATAATATTCAAAGTGTTTTAGAAGAAATTAGAAAAAATCCTGTTATGAATTACGAGGGCTCAAATTATGTGAAGAAAAATTATTCTATATCCAGGATAGTTAAAAATGACCTTTTTAATCTTTATAATGAAGTTTTAGATAATTGTTCAACTTTATAAATAGAAAGAGCTATTAATATCCGAATATTAAAATAAATATATCATTCCGAACGTGTTTCGGAATTTTTAAACTGATTTTTAAATTTATGAATTAAACAGGTCGTATTTTTTTTCTTTTATTATAAATCTCAATATGGATACCAAAACAAAATTAAACCGTTTGGATTTATTTATTTTAATTGCTTTAGTTTTTTTTATTGTAGCTTACAGTTTGCTTTATTATGATTTTTCCATACCGCCATTTGAAGATGCTGCGATGTTGATGCGTTATTCAATTCACTTAGCTGAAGGTCATGGAATCGTGTGGAATA
The DNA here is from genome assembly GCA_030604505.1 of bacterium. Lineage (GTDB taxonomy): Bacteria > SM23-31 > SM23-31 > JAUVVT01 > JAUVVT01 > JAUVVT01. The sequence goes on from JAUVVT010000093.1 coordinate 3,880, forward strand.
TTGGGGAAATCCCGGTTGATGGAGCAACAGATTTTCTTTTTATGATTTTCTTATCATTACTATTCAAGCTTGGCTTGCCGGTAGAAATTTCTGCACGAATTATTGGATTTATATCACACATTCTAACTGTGATTATTATTTACATTGCAATTAGAAAACTTTATAAGGCAAATCGATGGATAGCATCGATTTCTGCTGTATATTTAGGTATTGGACCAGGATTGGCATATATAGCTGCCTGCTTTGGAACCACTTTATTTGCACTGGCTGTCTGTATAACATGGTATCTTGCCAACAAATATATCAAAGAAAAAAATTCTCAATCAACGCCTCTTATGTTTGCTGTATCCGGGCTTATAATGGGATTGATTAGACCTGAGGGAGTGTTCTTGGCAATCTTAATGCTAATAAGTATCTTGTATATAAATGGTTTGAAAGAATCCCGAAGAATAATCTTATATTTTCTTATCATCTTTATTTTTCTTGGTGGTCTATACTTTTTTTGGAGATGGAGTTATTTTGGTTATCCTTTACCAAATCCTTTTTATAAAAAGGGTGGAGGAACCTTGTATTTTTATAGTCTTGTATATTCTGTAAAAAATGTAATTTTACTGTGCCTGCCGGTAGTAATTATATTTGTATTAGGTTTTAGAAATTCTCATACAACTCGGAAAGCTATCTTTTCAATAATACCAATAGCTGGATTTACTGTGATATGGATTTTATTATCAAACAAGACAAATTTTTTAATGAGGTTTCAGTATGCTGCACTTCCCATTGCATTAATATCCTGGCATTCATTGGTAAAGGGAATTTATAAAGAATGGAAGATTTCTAAATTAAATGATTTGGATATGCGCAGTCAAAAAATGTTGATTTCCTTTATTGTGATCATATTATTAGTGATTATAGTATACCAGCACGAACAGTATAGTAAAGCGAACTATTTTCTTGATGAAAGATATGAAGTGGCTGTGATGCTTAATGAGTACAGTCATAAGAATTATACTATAGCAACAACAGAAGCAGGGCTTCTGCCGTTATATTCAAACTGGAGAGCCATAGATACATGGGGATTAAATAATCAGTGGATTGCTCATAATGGTAAAGTAACAGAATCATATCTGGAACGCTTTAAACCGGAGATCATCGTCTTTCATGGATACTTTTCTCCGATGGTGCCGCTAAAGGGAGAAGGTGAATGGTTTTCAATGGTAATGACTCTCAAAAAATATGCTGAAAAAAATGAATACCATCTTTCCGCTGTATTTGGTGAATCTCCTCATAGCACACGTTATTATTATGTCCGACCGTCTTTTCCAGAAAGTGAAGAAATCGTAAGAAAAATTCAAAATATAGATTATATCAAATATTGAAATTAAAGAATATGCATAAATATATGATTTATAGTTTTTCCTAAAAATTGTTATAATATTTGAGAAAATAAGATAAAATAATTAATACTGTTTTAATACAATACAGGATTACAATTTTTGTAAATATTATGAAAGATATATTAGAAATTGGAGTAGATATAGAGTCAATAGAAAGATTCAGAAATAAGCCGGAAGATAAAAATAAAAGATTCTATGAAAAACTATTCACATCTTTAGAGTTGGAATATTGTTTTAAGAAAAGAGATCCATATCCACATTTAGCTGCAAGATTTGCGGCAAAAGAAGCAGTTGTTAAGGCTTTTTCAGAGTATAAAAAAATATTTTATTCGCAGATTGAGGTTAGGAACGATGATAGAGGAAAACCATATGTAAATATTGTGAATAAGGATGAGATTTTAGATAAAGAAATTTTGATAACCGTTTCGCATTGTGATGAGTATGCTGTTGCTTTTGCTGTTTTAAAGAACAAGTGATAACCTTTGCTTTTGGAAAGGATTTTACGCAATTATACAATGTCCAATTTATATAGATTACTTAAAGAATCATTATCAACTTTCATCTTTCAGATATTGCTGGTATTTTTTGCATTAATCAATAATATTATTATTGCAAGAATTTTAGGTCCTGAAGGAAAAGGAGAATATGATGTAATTATTAATTATACTTTTGTAATTCGTTTGATAAGTTTATTAGGACTTGAAATAGCTGCTATAAATTTCCTCGGCTCAAAAAAGATTGACAAATATGCAGTCTCCTTCAACATTTTATTTATAGGCATCATTTCAACATTATTATTCTCTGTATTGTCACTGCTTTTCTGGAAATACTTCCATATAAAATATGAATTGGGAAATTATTTATTTATTTCCTCTATTCCTCTAAGCGGACTGTTGATATTATCAAATTATATTTTGTTAGGCAGTGACAAGATATTAAACTATAATATAATCGAAAGTGGAAGAAATGTTTTTTATCTATTTTTTCTGACTTCATTTTTATTGCTGTTAGGATTGAATTATACAAATGTTTCATTTTGCTACCTTTTTAGCGCTTTTTCAACTTTTATTCTTGGTATATATTTTTTAGTTTCTAATAAATTGATCAATATTAAGTGGAAAAATTTTTCATCAAAATGTATTAAACAACTTCTAAGTTTTGGAAAATATCCTTATATTTCCGGAGTTTTAATCTTTTTGGTTTATCGAGTAGATATTTTTATTGTCAATAATCTATTAGGAGCAACCGCAACCGGAATATATGGTATAGCTGTCTTATTTGTTGAATCAATGAACTATATTTCTAAATCTCTACAGTTAGTTTCATTTGCTAAAATACCAAGATTTGAATCTGACGAAGGAAGAGATAGTGTAATATTCTTAATGAAATCTATTTGTATCGTTTTTCTATTTTTGGGAATCATTTTTGTTTTATTCGGTAAATATTTTATTGTATTGATTTTTGGAATGAAGTTTGTTGAATCAAGCAAGATAATTATATATCTTGTTCCAGGGATAATTATTCTCGG
>JAUVVT010000417.1 GCA_030604505.1 bacterium
CTCTGCAACCGATTCGGCATTTGATTCCGGGGTATTTACAACCCATATTCCTCTTTTGGTTGCTGTTTCTATATCGATATTTTCCATTCCTATGCCGTGTCTGCCGATAACCTTAAGTTTTGGTGAAGAATTAATGATTTTCTCTGTAACTTTCCCGTTTGCCCGGATAACAATACCCTCTATTTTTGGAGCATGTTCTAATATTGACTCTTCTTCCACAGTTTCGGGATAAATCACCTCACATTGTTCTTCCAATACAGCGGTTCCTTCTTCACGCATTGGTTCATATAGTAAAACGGTAAATTTTTTCATTTGATATTTCCTATTTTATTATTTGATTCCTGCAAAAGTTCTACAATTTATCAGATGTTCAATTCACACGTTGAATAAGTAATTGCGGTTTTGTTTATAAAATTCCTGAATCTGTCAGGATTTCTTTCAGTTTGGCTCTCGCTTCCGGACTCATAGGTTGAATCGGCTTTCTGCACAGTCCTGCAGGCTGTCCGAGCATATTAAGCGCCTCTTTCATAACAACCGGAAAAGACCCAAGACCGAAAGCGATTCTGATAGGTGCTAATTTACGCTGTAAGTCTTTTGCTTTTTCGAATTCTTTATTATTAACGGCATCGTAAATTCCCAGCACTAACTTTGCAGCCACGTTGGTGCTTGCTGCGACTGCCCCTGCGGCTCCATACGCTAATCCTGCATAAATCATTGAATCCTGCCCGACAAATACCTTAAATCGGGGTGGTAACCTTCTTATTATCTCACCCAGCATTGTCATATCTCCTGAACTGTCTTTTATTCCGACAAAGTTCGGCAGTTCTTCTGCAAGCCTGATAAGTGTATCTATTTTAAGAAATACTCCTCCCGACCTATCGGGATTGTTATATCCTAATACAGGAATACTTACTGAGGAACATACTGCTTTGAAATGCTGGTATAATTCTTCCTGTGATGGACTGATAAAAAAAGGCGTCATCATTGAAACGGCATCTGCACCGACTTTCTCGGCATGCTGTGTAAGTTCGATACAATCGCGGGTTGCTATTCCACCGGTATTCGGCATCACAAAAACCTTTCCCTGTGCCTCTTCCACAGCAATCTCCATCAAACGCTTTCGCTCATCCATTCTCAAAGAGAAAAACTCTCCCTGACTGCCTACTGGAAAAAGTCCATGAATCCCCTGGTCAATCAAATATCTTATGATAGTCCTAAATGCTTCTTCATCGATATTTTCATTCTCGTCAAACGGCGTAACAACGGCTGTTATTATCCCCTTAATTTCCTTCTTCATAAATTCCTCCAACGTTAAAACAATTACTAATAGAAATATTTATTGGTTATTTTATTTAAATTCCTTTTGTGACTTCGATAATTACAATGTTTTGAATATTTAAAAACGGCTCCTTAGAGTAATTTCTTGTTGAATTTAAAAATAAATGAAATATCTCTATGTAATAGTGAAAAAGATTTATTATATTTATTTTAAGACAAAAAGTAAACAATGATGTCATAAAAATCAAGAAAATATTTTACCTATACTGTAAATGTAAAGTTAGAATTGTTATATTTGCCTCTATAAATTATATTTAGATTAAAAAATCAACAGGAGGTATAATTATGTCATTAAATAAAAAGCTAACAAGGAGAAGATTTATTGAGAAGGGGGCTCTTGGAGCTGCAGGGATGGCAATTGCGAATACTTTGGGTGTATCTTCTTTACGGGCATCATCCAGTCCTTCGGATACAGTGGGAGTTGGGTTCATCGGGGTCGGTACAAAAGGGTGGAGACATTTAAAAACAATCAAGGGAATACCGGGCACTCGTGTGAGAGGGATATGTGACCTGTATACCGGGCACATGGAAAGGGCATTAAAGGTAGCGAATGACCCGACTGTAAAAAGTTATAAAGACTATCGGTATCTTTTAGATGATAAAGATATTGATGCTGTGATTATATCCACACCTGATTTCTGGCATGCAAAAATGACGTGCGATGCCGCTGAAGCGGGAAAGGATGTTTATGTTGAAAAGTGTATGACGCGCACTATACCGGAAGCAAAAGAGATTGTCAAAGCAATCAAAAAAAATAAAAGAATACTTCAACTGGGACATCAGGGAAGAAGCAATCCTCTTCACTGGAGGGCAAAAGAAATTGTCGAGTCGGGAGTGTTAGGGAAGATAAATGTAATAAGAATCACGATGTACCGCAACAGCAACATTGGAGGATGGCGGTTTTACAGCGATTATTCCAATGCTGTTACACCGCCGGATGCAGACACGGAGCATATAGAATGGGACAGGTTTTTAGAGAATGCTCCAAAGAGAGCATTTAATGAGAGGAGATTTTTTCACTGGAGATGCTATTGGGATTACGGAACAGGTCTTGCCGGAGACCTCATGAGCCATAAGTTTGATGATGCAAATATGATAGTCGGGCTTGGGTTTCCGAAAACTTGCGCGGCTTCGGGAGGAATTTATTACTGGGATGATGACAGGGAAGTCCCCGATGTCTGGCATGCTTTGTTCGAATATCCTGAGAAAGGTATAGCTGTCACATTCGGTACTATGTTCGTAAACGAACATTATGGTGAAAAGGTCGAGATAATGGGGAAAAACGGAACCATCGATATAGGCAGGAATGGATTAAATCTTTATCTTGAACCGTATACGGATAAAAACAAAGAAATTCTTAACAGACTGGCGAAAGAAAAAAGAGAAATGGGTGAAAGAGTCAGAAGGGCAGCAGATATCCCTGTCCATACCTATACCGGAGATAGATATCTCTATCCTGAGGGTTCACCGACATTGCATATGCAGAATTTTATAGACTGTGTGCGCACCCGCCGGAGACCGCGCTGCAATGAAGACGACGGCCTCGAGGAA
>JAUVVT010000144.1 GCA_030604505.1 bacterium
ATGATATCAAGGTCTCTCAAAGCACTTGCAAAAGAACTGAATATACCGGTCATCGCACTTTCACAGCTTTCGCGAGCCGTCGAAAAAAGAGGGGAAGACAAAAGACCAATCTTATCAGATTTAAGAGAATCAGGAGCAATCGAACAGGATGCCGATGTTGTTTTATTTATACACAGACCGGAAATATATCCAGGATGCAAAGAAGAAGATAAAGGTAAAGCAGATATTATGATAAGCAAGCAAAGAAATGGTCCTGCCGGTGTATCGGTTAAACTTGCATTCAGGAAAGAGTTTGCAAAGTTTTCCAAACTTGAACAATATATAACAGAAATACCAATTGACCAAGACCAGCCATTTTAAAATTTACCCCCGAATACTTGGGGAAGATTTATGAATACTTATAACTAATAGCTAACAGCTAATAGCCAAAACCAACAGCTAATCAAAAATACTTCATCGTATTTAATTATGGAAAAAAAATTCAAAAAGAGATTAGATGAATTAATCGGAGAAATAGAAAAATACAATCCCGGCTTTGACCGTGATTTTTTAATAAAGGCATACAAATTTTCATATAATACACATAAAGAACAATTCAGACTCTCTGGAAAACCATACTTTATTCACTGTGTTGAAGTAGCCAGAATAATGGTCGAATTAAAGATGGACCTTGTTACAATCGTAAGCGCCCTTTTGCATGATACTATAGAGGACAGTGGTATAATGAAATCGGAACTCAAAGAAGAATTTTCGGAAGAAATTGCTGAAATAGTCGACGGAGTTACAAAAATAGGAGAAATAAAATATAAAAAAAGAGAAGAACAGCAGGTAGAAAATTTTAGAAAGATGCTCCTCTCTATGGTTAACGACATAAGGGTAATAATGGTGAAATTTGGAGATAGACTGAACAATATGAGAACACTCGAATATCTTCCTCCCGAAAAAAGAGAACCAATAGCAGTAGAAACGCTTGAAATTTATGCACCACTTGCTCACAGACTCGGTATTTCAATAATATGCTGGGAACTCGAAGACCTTGCACTGAAATTCCTTGACTCCGACACATATATTGAGCTGGTAAAAAAGGTTAAAGGCTCAAGAAAAAGCAGAGAAAAATATCTGGAAAAGATTAAAACCCCTTTTCTTGAAAGCCTGAAAAACGCCAACATTAAAGCTCAAATTGAAGGAAGACCTAAACATTTTTACTCAATTTACAGAAAAATGAAAAAAAGAAACTGCTCATTTGAAGAGATATTCGACCTCTCTGCCGTCAGAATTATTGTTGATAAACTTGAAGACTGCTACTATGCACTCGGAATAGTTCATACATTATATCCACCGATTAGAGAAAGGTTCAAAGATTTTATCGCAACACCTAAATTGAACGGATATCAATCTATACATACAACCGTAATAGGACCCGAGGGTAAAAGACTGGAAATACAAATAAGAACACACGAAATGCACTACTATGCTGATGTCGGGATTGCTTCGCACTGGAAGTATAAAGCAGGAGAAGCAAGTGCGGATATTATTGATAAACAGTTAGAATGGCTCGGAACAATGATGGAATGGCAGAACGATACAAGTGACCCGCGAGAATTTTTGGAAAACCTCAAGGTTGACCTATATCACGAAGAAATATTTGTCTTTACTCCAAAGGGAGACCTGCTGAAACTTCCCAACGGATCAACACCAATAGACTTTGGCTTTGAAGTCCACACCGATATAGGACTTCACTGTATTGGTGCAAAGGTTAACGGACAGGTCGTCCCATTATATACCAAACTGGAAAGCGGTGATGCTGTTGAAATATTAACCTCGGCTAAACCCAAATTAAACCCTAACTGGATAACATTTGCAAAAACCCCTAAAGCAAAAAATGTCATCAAAAAATGGATAAAAAATTCTATCAAGGAACAAAGTATAAAACTCGGTGAAGAACTCCTGTTAAAAGAACTTAATGCTCTAAAAATAAAAGAACTCGACGAGTTGCTTCAAGTAATGCCAGAAAAAATGGGATTTTCTGATATTCAATCTCTATACAGCTCTATTGGAAAAGGAGAAACATCAATTATAAGTGTTATTAAAAAATTACCCGAAGAAAAATTCCTCGAATTTCAAAAGAAAAAATTTATAAGCCGGATTATAAGAAGAAGAACAAAATCACCACATGGAATCAGAGTTCTTGGAATGGATAATATGCTGATAGAATTTGCTGAATGCTGCCATCCTGTCCCCGGTGATAAAATCCACGGGGTGCTTGAAAAGGGAAAAGGTGTAATAATTCACCGCTCAGACTGCCGTGACATTCAGAAACATTTTGAAGACCCGGAAGAACTTGTACCCGTAATATGGGATGCGGAAAAATCCGGGAATTTTAAGGTAAATATTAAACTAATGGGAGAAGATAGAGTCGGTCTGCTAAAAGATATTGCTAATGCAATATCAGAATCAGACACAAATATTATAAATATCAATCTGGATGTCAACGATGCAATCGCAACAAGTAATATATTAATTGAAGTCAAAAACTTACAACAACTTACAAATGTACTCGGAAATATCAGAAAGATTAATGGAGTTATAAGTGTAGAAAGATTTAATTCCAAATAAGAAGCAGGTGAAAAGGCATATTAAAATAAAATGGCATAAAGTATTTTTTTTCTTGATTTTATTAAAAATATCATTATATTGTAAAAACATAAAAAATTTATAAGTTACGAAATTGATAAAAATCAAAGTCTGATTAAGAAATTGCAGGAACACGCTGCGGCGTATTCTCAAGGTATGTATCTCAAATACTCGATATATACTTTTCCCTTCACAAATGCAATAAATACTGGTCATTGAGTGGAGTTGCATTAATCCCATATTAAAAATCTCGTGGCTATTTATGTTATGATTATGTAAATTAATTATTTATAAAAGAATTTATTCTTTCTGAATCTAAATTGATATTTAGCAAGAATTAAATTCAACCTAAAAGGAGCTTTAAATATGAAAACTGTTACAAAAAAAGACGTAGCAAAAAAGACAGCTCAGTTATTGAATGAAAAGATATACACCACAGAAAAGATTGTAGACGGGGTCTTCAATTCACTTAGAGATATAATGACTAATGCAGAAGGCGAAGTCAGAATTGAAATCAGGGATTTTGGGGTCTTTGAGGTGAAAAAAACCAAACCAAAACCCAAAGCAAGAAATCCCAGAACAGGAGAAATAATTTACGTTCCTGCCCGAAAAAAAACCCATTTTAAAGCAGGAAAGTTGCTTAAAGAAGTCCTCAAAAAACCCCTCGAAGAATAAAAGGGCAAATTTTTTATAAATCAGCCGTTAGAGAAGAATATCTTTAACGGCTTTATTATAATATCTCATGAAGGTTGTAGATAGGATATTGGCTCTCGATTACGGTGACAAAAGAATCGGGGTTGCTGTTAGTGACCCGCTTGGCATTACGGCTCAGGAGCTCGAAACTGTAAAGGTAGTAAAAGATTTGCATTTTTTACGAATAAAGGAGATTATTAAGGAAAAACAGGTAAAGAAAATCTTAATCGGACTGCCGCTTAATATGAACGGCTCTAAAGGTCAAAGAGTTGTTAAAACAGAAAAATTCGCCGAAAAATTAAAAAAATATACCAGTATCCCAATATTAATGTGGGATGAGAGACTTACTTCTGTTGAAGCAAAAAAAAGTCTAATCTTTCTCGGACAAAAAACAGGAAAAAAGAAAGAAAAAATTGATAGATTATCAGCAGTCTTATTATTGCAGTCATATCTGAAAAGCATCTCTGACAAATGATAAAAAAAAATATAATAATTCCTGCACTCGCAGGCGCTTTTCTAACCCTGGCTTATCCAAACTTTAAGCTGGGGTTTTTGGCATATATCGGGATGATACCGATCTTTTATTTTGTGAAAGATGTATCATTTAAACACGCTTTTAATAGAGGATTTTTCTGGGGACTCGGATTAAATTCCGCTTCGCTCTATTGGATTTGTTATGACACCGTCAAAGGAGGAATTGCCTCTATTCTTTTCCTCGCTTTCCTGACGGCTGTTGTATTTATCTTTGTTAACCGCGGAATGAAAATATTTGGCAGTAACTTTATATTTGCATTCCCGTTTATCTGGACAGCATGGGAATTCTTAAGGTCAGTCGGGATATTAGGATTCCCGTGGCTCAGCATCGCATATACTCAAACTTATTATACATCCTTAATTCAATATGTCTCAATAACAGGTGTTTTCGGCGTAAGCTTCTGGATATGTATTATTAATGTAACTATTTATTATATTCTCATTAATATAAAAACAAGAAAAAAAATACCGGCAGTCTTAATCCTGTTAATTATTTTTGTTGTTCCATTTACTTACGGAAAGATTAAAATTAAAAGGTATCAGCACAAAAATAATCCGTTAAAGATTGCTTTAATACAGGGGAATATCCCCGCAAAAATAAAATTAAATTCAACAAAAATAAGAGAAAATTTCAATACTTATATAAGACTATCCAAAGATGCAATTAAAAGAAAACCTGATGTTATAATCTGGCCCGAATCAGCCGCCTATTGTTATCTGAGACACAACAGCTTATATCGAAAACTTCTGAGAAACCTTGTAAATGAACTGAAAACCCCTGTAATTACCGGCTCGCTCGATTCGGAGTATGATAAATCCAATGATAGATTGAAATATTATAACTCGGCTTTTTTAATTGAACCCTTTTCCAGTGAACTTGAAGTCTATTCAAAGATTCATCTCGTTCCGTTCAGTGAATGGGTTCCCTTTAGTGATGTTCTTCCATTTTTATATAAATTTGATGCCTCGATGGGAGATTTTTCTCAAGGGAAATATTATAAAGTATTCAATTTATCGAATGATAAAATATCAGCAGAGAATACCGGTGCCCTGAAAAATATAAAGCTCTCAGTAGTGATATGTTTCGAATCGATATTTTCTGATCTTGTCAGAAAATTCTGCCATAAGGGCGCCCGTTTATTAGTCATAATAACAAATGATGCCTGGTTCGGAAAGACATCCGCTCCATACCAACACGCTCAAATCGCAGTATTCAGAGCAATAGAAAACAGAATACCGATAGCAAGATGCGCTAATACCGGAGTCTCAATGTTTATCGATAAAATGGGAAGGGTAACTAAACAATCAAATATTTATACCGAAAGTGTATTGATTGATAAAATCTACATCGAGAACGAAAAAACTTTTTATACACGTTTTGGTGATATTTTTTCATATATTATAACAGCTGTGGGGACAATTTTAATGTTAATCTCAATTATAAGGAAATAATAGTCCTTGTGAAAAAAATATTATATATTATAAATATATCTCTATTAATTTCCGGATTGTTCAATCATAGCTTGGTATATTCACAAACAAGATATTTCTTGACATTAAGTAATCACAATACCAGACCATTAGAACTCGGTGGAGCATTCTTTTCCGCTGAAGACGATATAGCTTCTATTAATTATAATCCGTGTGCGGTTTCTCTATATCCGATAGATAGATCGGGCAAATTTACCTTTTTTTTAAATCCGATTTTACCGCTGATTGCAATAAAAAATCATGAACATTTTGGATACGGAGATACATTCAGAACCGGTGATGTTATTGACTCATTCAAATACTTTGTCAAAGCTGTAATGTATACAAATAAATCCGTAATTATGGGGATATTATTCAATGAGGAATCATTCTACAATATAGAAAGTACTGATAAATTCTTCGAATCAAAAAATTTTCTGCATAATAATTATAATACATTGATATTAAATATAAAACTTGCAAGAAGGATGAGCTTCGGTATTAACAGCAATATTATTACTCAGGTTGCCCCGGATGGAAAAGTAGAAGAAAG
>JAUVVT010000088.1 GCA_030604505.1 bacterium
ATACGTCTTGTGATAAACAAAGTAATTTTCTCTGTTGGTGACAACACCAACAGAGAGCAATATATAGCATTATTTATGTGTTGAAGTACTATTTATTTTGTTTTAATAAATTGCTATTTTACTAAAGAAAAAAGGCATCTGTTTTAGTCTGCCTTTTTCTATTAATTAGATTTACGATTTGATTAAAGTAAAATTTGTTATTCATTATTCGCAAATTACGAGCATTGAAATTTATAATATTTTATAATATAATCCGAATTATTCTTCGAACTTTTTTCTTTCCCAGAGTTTATATGTTCCGATAATTCTGAATTGATTAAGACCGTCCATAAACTCAAATCTTCCCTCCAGAAAAAGATTCTGTATTAGGTTTACTTTTGCGATGAGATTAAGTGCCACCTTAGTTTCGGAGTCATCTATCACATTATCTTCTTGGGTTATGGGAGGCTCAAAATCACCTGCTCGATCCCAATTATCCGCTAAATCAAAAGTCGTTTTAAACGTTACATTATGAATTCCTGCCCCTGCTCCACTAAAGAGTGCGCTCCCCTTTTTTGGTATCTTGTAGTAAAAATCTCCATTTACGGATAAGTCGGTTAAATTGTATTTAATTTCATTGGTAAGTATTCTGTATTCATCTTCACTTATAGGGTCATCAATATATATTAATGCCGTACCCGGCAATAATTTGTTGATGTATATGCTGGGACCGAAGTAAAAATTCTCATTTATTGCAAGTAAATTCGCTTTTAATCCTAAGAACAGTCCAAAAACCCCTTCGGAGTTTTGATTTAAATCATAGAAGAATTCTTCTTCAGCTTTATCAATCGTATACAGCTTTGGATTTGATAAAGCAAAACCCGCATTCCCCCATATTTCACTAAAGAAGCTCTGTGAAAACGATTCAGATACAAATGCAAAAACCATTAACAAAAGTAACACTGTAAATTTTTTCATTTTTTCTCCTAAAAAATCTTTTTAATTTTAAAATATTGTTTATTTATTTGACTTTATTTTCTTGTTCCTATAACAGCGAGCATTCTGCCGGTTTTACCCTTATCTCTGCGGTATGAAAAGAACATCTCTTTATTACACGATGTACAGAAGCAGCTTTTTTCAATATTTTCTCTTTTTATATCTACATTAATTAACTGCTCAATGACAGCATTTTCAATATCTAAATTCCAATGTTCCTTATTGTTCGTTCTCAGAAACCTTTCATTAAATAATTCTGCAACATTCTTTTTTACGATAAAACAGCATTTTTTGATATGAGGGCTTATTCCGACCAACAAATTATCAGGTTGAATATTATAGACTCTGCAAATTTTCTTTATACCCTTTTTGGCGATTTGTTGAAAAACGCCCTTCCATCCCGCATGAAACAATCCAACGATTTGTTTTTTTGGTTCAAAGACCATAATCGAAGCACAATCGGCAAAGGTTCCACATAGAAACAACCCGGAAACACCAGTTATCAATCCGTCACCCACCCCTAAATTTCCAGCTCTTTCTGCAGTAATTATATTGTTACCGTGAACCTGCTTAACCCAGACAGTCTCATTCTCGGGAATATTTATAGTATGAAAAAATTTTTTCCTGTTATTTATTACATTTTCTTTTAAATCACCTGCAGACACTCCAAGATTGAGTGAATCATAAGCTCCTGCGGAAAATCCGGCTTTTCTTGTGCTGAAATAAGCAATTAGATTTTTATATCCGCTGAAAATATCCCATTTACAAAGTTCAAGCTCGCCTTTTTTCTGAAAAATCATTTTAAACAATTGAAAGTTTTTTCCACCCAAGCGGATTTGCTTTGCGGATGGGATATTTTTTTACAAAAGGGATCTACCTTTTATTGAACAAGACCTCGTTCATACTCCCCTGGCGGTATCCCTCAAGGTCCAATGTAACATATATATATCCAATATCTTTAATCTTTTTGACGATTCTTTCCCTGCATTCATTATCTAAAAATTTTTTTATCTCATCGGATGATACTTCAATTTTGACAGTATTATTGTGATGTCTTGCACGAATATTCCTGAATCCTTCATCATAGAGAAAACCTTCAACCTCGTCGACCATCCTTAATTTTTCCGGAGTTATACTTTCTCCATAAGGAAAACGTGAAGAAAGGCATGCAAGTGCGGGTTTATCCCATGTTGGGAGATTGAGTCTTTTTGATAATTTTCTGATTTCATCTTTAGTTAGACCCGCTTCCTGCAGTGGGCTTCTGATTTTTTTCTCTCTTAAAGCCTTCATTCCCGGTCTGTAATCACCTAAATCATCTGCATTTGAACCGTCTGCCATATTCTTCAATTTTTCATTTTTTGCAATATCATTTATATTGGTAAAGAGTTCACTTTTACAATAATAGCATCTGTCAACAGGATTATTTTTAAATATTATATCATCGGTTTCTTTCGTCTCGATTATTTTTATTTTTGTGCCAATCTGGGATGCGATTTCTACTGCTTTTTTATATTCTCTTGATGGATACGTTGGTGAAGTGGCAAGCACACCGAGTGCTTTATCTCCAAGAACATCTCTGGCAACCTTTAATAAAAAGGTACTGTCAACGCCTCCGGAATATGCGACTACAATTTCACCCATTTCTTTTATTATATTCTTTAATTTTTCATATTTTTTATCGATGTTCAAATCTAATTTCTCCTCACAGCTTCTTTTGACAAAAGTTCAAGCAGACATACCTTTTTTATAAAGGTGTCTCAAACTACTTCTTTATGGGATTCGTTTTTCTTATCCTATTCGAAGTAGGTGTTTTTTTTAAGTAAAGCAGGTATTATTTCAGTTCTATTATTCTTCCTTTTCTATATTGTAACACTTTGACCGATTTATTAGTTCTAAAATCTTTATCAAATGAGATTTTTCCTTTTATACCCTGATAGTTTTCTATTTGTGCTAATTCTTTTTTAATATCTTCTCTTGTTGATGCACCCCTTTCAATTGCCCTTAAAAAGAGGTTCATACAATCATACCCATAAACCTCAGCCATGCCCGGTGTTTCCCCTATTTTCAATCTGAAATTGTTTGTAAATTTTAAAAAATTTGTATCAGATTTCTTAACAAAATAATCAGATGTAAATATCATATTATTGATATAATTCATATCACTTTCCGAAACATCCGGATTATACCAGTTCTTTCCACCGAGTACCTGAGTTTCAATATTGTAAAATGGAAATTGTGAAACAAAGACATTAACATCTTCTTTTTCAATTGGCAAAAACAAGCCGTCAATTGATGTTATGGGAATATCTAAAGAATCAATCTGAACATTTGACTCTATTTCTTCTGACAACTCCGTCTGCTTATTTTGAAAAAAATCATCCATTAACTCTTTGATTTTATCATCATCAAGTATAGAAACCTCAAGAGTATCAGAAATAACCTTAAGACTATCGAAAAACATCAATTTAAATCCCTGGTCTCTGATTTCCTGAAATTGGTTTACCAGGTCTAATGCACCTGGGAAATATCCCTGGTCGGATACTATCGTTCCACCATTGTTACCAATAATTTTTTTAAAATATTCATCTTTTTTTTGTCCATATTGATTGATAGGTGCCAAAATTGCGAAAGTCTTCAATTCAAGCTCGTTCAAAGCATATTCAGCAATGCTTTTCACGTGTTCAAAATACTCGGCATTCACCTGAAAGACATATTCCCCCAAAGACGAAAATCTATGATTACTTGTCATAGGGAAAATTACCGGAATTTTTTTATAATTTGTTTCAAGGGAAACAACAGCACAAACATTGTTATCAATCGGGCCCACTATTCCGACAACCAGTTCATCTTCGGTCAGTCTCCTTAAGGCATTAAGTCCTTCAATGGGGTCATTTTTTGAATCTTCTACGAGAAAATTCACCTTTCTTTCGTTTTTTTCATTAAATTCCATCCGAGCCAGTTCAGCTCCTTCATATATTCCTTTTCCAATATCAGCGTATGCTCCGTCCAACGGCAAAATCAAACCTATCACAATTCCCTGTTCCCTTACATCATTCATATATTTATTTATATTCAATGCCTGACGATAATAGAATTTTCCTTTTCCATCTTTTAATATTTTATTAACAAGTTTCTCTGCCAACTTTAATTCACCGGATTTTATATATTTATATGCAATCTTTAGATTTATAATATTTATTATATCAGGGTCATCGAATTCTCTTTTTATATTCTCCAAATTTTTTATTTCAATTTCATCTGAAAACAGGTTCAAGGCATTTTTACCGGCTTTTGCTGACAGTGATGACCGCTCCTTATATGAAAAAACATTTAAATATTCCCGCAGCGCCTGTTCAAAAAATTTCATATTATAATAATTATTGGCGAATAAATACTGACATTCAGCCCGAAGTCTGTCTGACGGATAGCCTCTCAGGAATTCTTTCAGAACTATAATTGACTGTTTATACTCGCCCATTTCATAAAGCAATTGACCCTGCATAAATAAAACGTATTGTTTCAAAAGATTACCGGCGTTTTTAAAAACAGGGTTTTTAAACGCCTCGTATGCTTTTAAATAACTCCCATTTTTATAATAACTTACACCTTTAATAAGGAGACTGTCAAGATTAGATATATTTGCACATTCAATAGAACTATCTAAATTTATAATAAAAAATAATATTAATATAAGGTTTAATTTTTTAATCATATTTTCTAATAAACTTTATTTTTTCAACAACAAGACTTTTAACTTTGCCGCAAAGCCAGCGGTTTATTAAACTTTCCAGAAACTCTTGCTAAAAAGCACCAAAACCGTATAAAGTTCAAGTCTCCCAAGAATCATACAGAACACAAGAACGTACTTACCAAAAACAGGTATATGTGCATAATTACAAACAGGTCCCACAGAGCCGAGTCCGGGACCAATATTTCCAATACAAGCAGCAGAAGCACCAATTGACGATACAATATCCAATCCAAGAAATGACATTATAATGGCAGTAATAGCAAATATTCCAATATAAAGCAGGAAAAATGCAAGAACTTTAGAAATAATATCATTTGGTATCGACCTGTCGCCAAACTTTACTGAAACAATCGCACTAGGATGGATTGACTTTTTAAGTTCGACAAAACTGCTTTTAATCAAAAGCAAGACTCTTACAATTTTCATCCCTCCACCGGTAGAACCCGCACATCCTCCGAAGAACATTAGTGTGAGCAATATTAATTGGGAAGTAGATGACCAATTAATGTAATTTGCTGTGGTATATCCGGTAGTTGTCCCGATTGAAACCGATTGAAAAACTGATTTTTGAAGAGCAGTACCAATATTTTCATAATTACTGATATAGTTATCAGCAGTTATAAATAATGTTGCAGCACCAAGGATACCGAAGTAGAATAAGAATTCTTTATCTTTAAAATAACAGAGTGGATTTCCTTTTAAAGCACGATAGTGAAGAGTAAAATTAATCCCTGCAAGAAACATAAAGAGTGTTGTTACTATATCTATATAAGCGCTGTTATAGGCACCAATGCTGGCATTTTTAGTTGAAAAACCACCGGTAGCCATACAGGTAAAAGTATGATTAACTGCATCAAAAAGGGACATACCCATTATCTTGAGCAGTACAATTTCTATACCGGAGATAAGAACATAAACTCCCCATAAAATTTTAGCCGTCTGCCTCACTCTTGGTGTAAATTTATCATGGGTCGGACCAGGAACTTCAGCCTTGAATAACTGCATTCCACCAATCCCAAGCATCGGAAGGATTGCAAGAGATAGAACAATAATCCCCATTCCTCCTATCCATTGGATCTGGCTTCTCCATAACAAAACTCCTCTCGGAAGAGCTTCAATATTATTCAGAATTGAGGCACCTGTGGTGGTAAACCCGGAAGCAGTCTCAAAAAAAGCATCAACAAAAGAGTCGATAGAACCTGTTAATAAAAAAGGAAGTACGCCAAAGAGAGACATCATCAGCCATCCGAAAGAGACTATCGCAAATCCTTCTTTAGCCCGGATATCATTTTTCCCCTTTACGAACTTCATTACAAGAAGACCTGAGAGAACAGTTATTACAAAAGCAAGGAATAAACCGAATAATTCTTCCCCTTTGCTAACAAATGCAAATCCCAGAGGAAAAAGCATAGAAATCCCAAGAAAAAATATAATCGCACCAAGAATGTGAATTACTGATTGTATTCTCATTTAACTAAACGCTTTTTCAACCTTCGGTATAGCTTCAGGCAAAGCAAAAACTATAACCTTATCATTTGGTTCTACACGGCTTGTTACAATAGGTATTATCACCTCATTATTTCTGAATATTGCGCCAATCATCGCACTATGAGGGAAGCCAGAGTCTTTCAATTGTTTTTTTGTTATCTGGGAACCCTTTTGAGCAATAATTTCCATTACTTCTGCATCTATCTCTCTCAGTGTAGCCACGGACAAGACATGTCCCCTTCTAATGAATCTTAATATAGCATCAACCGTAGTACTTTTTTTACTTACAGCTGCATCAAGCCCGATTGAATTCATAATAGGAAGATATTCTGATTTGTTAATCAGTGCTATTACACGCTTAACTCCCAGATGCTTAGCAAGAAGAGTAGATATTAAATTATCTTCATCATCATCTGTAAGTGCAATATATGCATCCATATCAGATACACCTTCTGTTGCCAATAGGTCAATATCTGTTCCGTCACCCTGAATAACAAGAGTTTTGTTTAACTGGTCGGCAATTGTTTGTGATTTTTCTTTATCTGATTCTATTAGTTTAATATTTACATCTTTCATATCTTCAAGCCCTGAGGCAACCAGCCTTCCAATCTTACCGCCTCCCAGTATCATAATGTTGTTAATCTTCTCATCTTCCTTTCCGACAAGCTTTAAGACATCGGGGATTGAATCCAACTTTGCTATCACAAATATCTGGTCTCGGAAGAATATTAAATCATCTCCCTTAGGGATTATAGTTTTCCCATTTCTGTATACGGCAACTGTCCTGAAGACTATATCTGGAAAATCTTTTGTAATCTGAAA
>JAUVVT010000133.1 GCA_030604505.1 bacterium
AACAAGTTCAGGATGACAGGTTAGTATTATTTCAAATAAAACTATATATGATAAATTTGCCAAAGTCCTGTAACACTAATTTGATTTCAGTAATATCATATTTATTTAAAATTTATAAACACTATTACAATTTTCAGGTAACTGGAAAAAAGAGAATACAGATTTTCGAAAATCTATACCGGCTTTTGTCAAAATTTAGATAATCTTAATACGAATGACAAAAAATTCTTGATTTTTATACACAAAATGTTAAATTATGAGAAATCTGAAACCGATATAAATATCTGTAAATAATATAAAAAGGGGATTGCTTATAAAAGTTCGATAAAAGTTTATTTTAAACGTTAAGTTGAAATAATATAAATACGTATAAAAGCTTTAAAATAAATTTTTAACGAATTTTTTTTACAAAACCGAAAGTTAAAAGTTGCAAAGCTTGGTACTTTCGGTTTTATTTTATTAGCATATGGTAACATGCAAAAATACTATCTGTAAAATAATGTATAATAAAATTATTATAAATCTTATCTTTATTTCATTTTTAATTCCAAATTATAAATGTTCAGAGAATAATATAACATCAAATAATTCACATCTGAACCTCCCCTTTTTTAAAGAGGCAGTTGTTCCTGATACCCTTTATACAGACACGTCCGAAAGTTTTTTGGTTGAGGTTAAAGCGGAAAAGAGGGTAAATAGTAATATTCGTTATGTTTTAATGAGAACCTTTGATTCATCTTATAATTTAATCTCTTCACCGGATACACTTTATGACAATTCTTACTTCGGGGATATTGTTCCCGGGGATTTTATCTTTTCCCGTTTAATATATTCATCGTCAATAAAATCCAGCCCGGGGCAATATTTTCTTGAGTTTTCAAATCCCGAAATTAATGAAATATTACTCGATACTATTCTATTTACTCAGGGAGAAAAAAATCTTCCGCCTGTTCTATCAAACCTCATTATGCCCGATACAATACTGCTTGATAATCCCGAAACGAAATATTACATATTTTTAGATGTTGTCGACCCTCAGGGGAAAAATGATATAAAAGAAGTTATAGGTAAAATATATTATCCTTACTTTCCCGTTCCGAGTCTTGACATAATATTAAAACATGACGGCATTCCCCCGGATATTTTAAAGAGCGAGGATAATTATGTATATATATTTCAACCAGTCGATATTGCAAGAATAGGTGCCGGGGAATATTCGATATTGTTTTATGCAGTGGATAAAAAAGATAACCGGAGCAGTTCACTTTATGGGAAGATATATTTCTACTCTGAAATGGAAAACCTTCCTCCGGTAATTGAGCATATAAATCTTCCGGATACTATCAGTTCGGCTGCAGGAACCATTCTTATCGAGGCAAAGGTAACTGATGTAAATGGAAGGGGTGATATAGAAAAAGTATATTTTAATTCCTTTCTGCCGGACGGCAGCCCCTCATCAGGAAATCCGTTCTATATGTTTGATGACGGAAGTGAATTATCGCTTGAAGGTGGTCCCTCCGGAGACAGAATCAAAGATGATGGTATATACTCAAGAAGGGTTATGGTACCTCCATCTGCTGAAGGGAATTATCTCTTTATATTTTATGCTGTTGATAAAGTTCAGAACATAAGCGATGCTGTTGAACATTACTTTGTTGTAAAATGATTATAAAAAACATTTCAGAAAATATTTTTCATAAAAATATAGTAAAAATAATTTTACTATCTCTAAGTTTTTTTGACTTATCATTCTGCCAGCAGTCCAAACCGGAGAATTATCTTCAAAAACCTTCTCAATCCCGATTTTATGCAAACGACATAACAGACATAGTCGTTCACCAGAATACAATATGGTTCGGCTCGAGCAAGGGATTAATCTCAACAAGTAACGATGGATTGAATTTTTCTTCTTACGCAAACATAAGTGGAATAGGTGAAGGACACATTGCAACTGTAAATGTCGATAAAGACGGTGTAATCTGGATTTCGACAGTGTTCGATTCAACCACATCTGTGGGAAATATGGATGTGGGAGGCGGTTTGAGTTATTCAACGGACAGCGGTACAAACTGGAATTGGATTCCGCAGCCGGTCGATGCTGTTTCAGATACAGACGGCGGGAAAAAGCCTACCACTGTTGCTGTATCAAACATTACATGGGATATCGCTTTCAAGGATGATGAAGTATGGATAGGCAGTTGGGCAGGCGGATTGAGAAAATCAACAGATTTTGGAAAAACATGGGAAGTGGTAACACCCGACGGAATTCCCTTTGACGTGCTCGGGAATCTGAATCACAGGGTATTTTCTGTTATTAATGCACAGAACGGATTATGGGTGGGGACAGCCGCAGGGATAAATAAATCAACCGATGGAGGAAAGACCTGGACACTCTATAATGCTCAAAATGGCAGCGGTATATCGGGAAACTTCGTGAATGGCATTGCTGAGCAAATCTATCAAGGCAGGAGTATAATCTGGGCTTCTACGTGGAAGGCGGAAGGGGAAAATGAATATTATGGAGTAAGCAAGACAGAGAACGGAGGATTAACCTGGGAAACATTTTTAGAAGGGGAGAAGCCGCACGCTTTTGCGTTTTATGAGAATGAAGTCTATGTTGCAGCTGATAACGGTCTTTTTAAATCGATAGATTTTGGCAAATCTTGGGCTTTATTCCCACAAATTACGGACGAATACGGCAATAGTATTATGACAACCGAGACGTATTCTATCGCAGTTAAAGGTAATGACTTATGGGTAGGTACAGGTGACGGGCTTGCAAAGACTTCCGACAGAGGTAATACCTGGAAGATCTTCAGGGCATTTAAATCAACCGCAGAAGAGGGAGAACCTGCAACCTATGCCTATCCCAATCCGTTTTCTCCAATACGCCATAATGTAATAGGCGGAGAAGGTCATGTGCGAATCCAGTATAATACGACAAGTGAAACAACGGTTACTATAAAAATCTTTGACTTTGGAATGAATCTTGTAAAAGACCTTATTAGTGATAAAACAAGACCCGCCAGTGGTGACTATTATGAACTCTGGGACGGGCGAAATGAAAATGGCGTATATGTTGCAAACGGTGTATATTTTTATAAACTCGAACTTTCAGGTGAAAAAACTGCCTGGGGAAAAATTGTCGTTATAAATTAGTCACCTTTTTTGAAAAAAAGGTAACACAAAAAACTTTATACTAAATTTCCCCTCGCATGAGGGGAAATTTCAAAAATATCTAAATTATAATGAAAAAGGTTTTAATTTTCATATTATTGTCAATTTTCTATATAGAGAACTGCCATTCAGGTGAAGGTGGATATGCCGGTTCTGCCTTCAGGATGGGGCTTGGTGCAAGACCCAAAGCACTTGGCGGGGCTTTTGTCGCAATTTCTGACGATTCTTACGCAGCATATTATAACCCCGGGGGGCTTCCCTTTCTGAAAGACAGATATATTAATGCTTCGATTATGTTTCTTTCACTTGACCGAAAATTGAATTATTTTAATTTTTCTCAAAGTATTAAACCAGCCGGCGGTTTTTCTATAGGATGGATAAATGCGGGTGTTGGAAATCTTTATGAAAGAAGCTTCGAAGGTGAAAAAGGCGGAATCATTGATTATTCTGAAAATGCATTCTGTTTTTCATTTGCACAGATTATTAATAAGTATATATCTGTTGGGTTAACCGGCAAACTTCTCTATCATAAACTATATCAGCTCACTGCAAAGGGATTCGGATTTGATCTGGGTATTCTTGTCAAACCGATAAAAAACCTGAGGTTCGGACTATTGGTCAAAGACCTTAATGCCCGTTATTCCTGGAATTCGAATGAAATATATGAGAGAGGTTCATCCATAAAGGATAATTTTCCTATAATTACAAGAATGGGAACGGCTTATAATATTGAAAAATACAACCTGCTGGTTGCTTTTGATATTGAAAAAAACCAAAAAAGCGATTCAAAGTTTCACCTTGGCGTCGAGAAAAGATTGAAAGAACAATTCAGTCTGAGAGGTGGTATCAATGATGGTAACCTATGTTTCGGCGGCGGATTAAAAATTCCTCTGCTCGGTAAGTTATCTTTCATTGATTACAGTTTTGAAAATGTTGAATTTGACGAATCCCCGAGTCAAATCCTGACCTTGACAATAACTCTGTGATTTTTTTTACAATCTAAATTAAAAAAGAAGAGGCACAGATGCAAGTCATCGAATAAGTGTTTCTATTTGCAGTATTTATAAAAAAACTGTGACTATCAAAGAATAAAATTAAATAATCAGTTTTAAAATGTCAGAATTTTACTTGTTTCAATACAAAATAAATATTACTTTTGTATTTAAATCAATATAATTCCGAACATACCCTTATATGAAATTAATATGGAAATATAAATTAACATTTTAAAAAAGGACAAGAAAAATGACACAAAAGATTAACAACAACATACAATTAAAAAATTCCCACTGCCGTTCCAATCAGCCGAGAAGAACATTTCTGAAAACTGCCTGTAGTGTGACCGGAGGATTGATGGTTGGAGGACTGTCAGTTCAGTGCAAAAGCAAAATTCGCAATAAAGAACTTAAAGACACTTCACTTGCTGCGGCAATGCCCAAAATTCAAATCGGAAGTCGTTTGGTCTCCCGTTTGGTTGTGGGTTCGAATCCGGTTTGGGGATACAGTTATCAGGGAAAATTATTAAGTAAGTTCATGGTAAATTACTTTAACGACAATAATATTGTGAAACTTTTGCATCAATCTGAGCGGGCAGGAATTACCACATGGCAGGCGGGTTTCAATAAAAGACTGCCGGATGTTTGGAAGCGGTATCAGGACGAAGGGGGGAAAATGAACCTGATAATACTTCACAGTTTTAATGAAATATCAATAAAGGAGATTGCTTCTCTCAATCCTATAGCTATCGTCCATCATGGAGGCGTGTCTGACAGATTATGGGTGAGTGGTAAATTCCAAAAAGTTCACGATTATGTCAAAGAAGTCAAAGATACGGGAGTAATGGCTGGGGTTTCCTGTCATAAACCTGAGGTAATCGAAAAGATTTCTGAAGAAGACTGGGAGAATGACTTGTTTATGGCTTGTTTTTACGAGATTACTCGTTCGAAAGAAGAATGGAAAAAGATGCTTGGATTTACGCCTTTTCAATATATTTTTCACGACAATGACCCTAAAAGGATGTGCCGCGCAATTCGTTCTGCTCGAAAACCAGTCCTGGGATTTAAGATTTTAGCAGGGGGATGGGCTGCCGACAGAAAGGAACTGACAGAAAAAGCATTCAAATTCGCATTTCAAAACATTAAAGCTTCTGATGGAGTCATTGTAGGCATGCTTCCTGCCTTTGATGACCAGGTCAGTGAAAATGCAAAATATACGGTTAAGTATGGGGGAAATTTATAGTTATCTCCAGTATTAAATACACCGGCAAGACAGGAAAATTTATTTACTTTGTAACCGTTTAGAAATTAGAAAGACCGATTTCTTCCATCAATATTTATATTCCAATTTAAGTCTTTTAAGAATTTAATGAGAATTGAATTATAAAGCAAAAAACTTATTTTTATTTGAAGGAATTTAAAAATGGATAGTTTTAATACAAATGATAATAAAAAACATTCGCTATCCAGAAGGTCTGTCATTAAGGCAGCATTTAAGGGATTAGCAGGAATTGGTGTCTATTCAGTGCTGCGTCCAAAAACAGCAGCCGCACAGCAGGAATGGCCCGGCACACTGGAGATGCGGCAGCAGCATCACAATAAAATATTGACGGGGATCCACATTCTGCCTGGAGCATGGCGGCCCCACTGCCCTTATGAGCAGATTGCGTGGGTTAAACCACCCTGGAAAACAAGAGATTACATCTGGATGGACTTTCCTGAGGCAATCTTCACAAATCAGGGGCTTTTATTCCTGAGCCATATTAATCCGCAATTCCCACAGCTATTCCCGAATGAACCTAAAGCACCCTGGAAAAAAATTAAAGATGGAATTACTTTCGAGAGAACCCTTCCAAATAAGATTACATTTGGAGGTAGTCTTGTCAGG
>JAUVVT010000172.1 GCA_030604505.1 bacterium
ATTAAATCTTTGCAGCAAATTAAACTTGTTTTTATTTTTCACTACACACAAGGATTAAGCAGATGTCTTTTAAAAAATGTTTCACTATTGTTACTTTTATTATTTGTTTCACCATTTCAGTCAACACTTTAATTTTTGGTCAATATACAACAGACAAGCCGCTCTATCTATATCACAGCCGGTCTATAAAAAAGAGAGTTGAAGATTTACTGTCAAGAATGACCTTGGAAGAAAAAATCGGACAGTTGAATATGAATTATTCCAAAAGAATGGCTGAGGAATTATCAGATCAGATAGAAGCATCAAGAAGATTCGTGCAGGGAATTCAGTTTGAAAATGTAGGACCCGGGGGAGGACTTTTTGCACCTGCATATATATTAATTAATGGTCCCCGTCAGCAGGCAGAAATTTTTAATAAACTTCAAAAAATCGCTATAGAAAAAACCCGATTGAAAATTCCTCTCATAATGATCGAGGAAGGTACACTCGGAGTAAAGGCACCAGGTTCAACGATTTTTCCAGAAGGATTAGCAATAGGCAGCTCGTGGAATTTGGATTTAGTGAGAAAAATATATTCCGCTGTTGCAAAAGAAGCAAAAGCTATAGGTGTTCATGCACTATGTACTCTTGTTATTGAACCAAACAGAGACCCCCGACTTGGGAGAAACGAAGAAGGATACAGTGAAGACCCGTATATGTGCTCTCAAATTGCAGAAACTATAGTCCAAGCAACACAGGGGGATGATATTTCAGCCGATGATAAAGTGATTGCCGTTCTATGTCATTTTCCGGGTCAGAGCCAGCCTGTAAGCGGAATGGAACGTGGGATAATGGAAATTCCGGAACGGGTTTTAAGAAATGTCTTTTTACCACCTTGGACTGCTGGTATTAAAAAAGCAGGTGCACTGGGAGTCATGGCTGCTTATCCTTCTGTAAATGACGAACCTGCTCATGCATCAAAGAGACTTCTAACAAAGATTCTCAGGGAAGAATTAGGTTTTGAAGGTGTTGTTCTCTCGGAAGGAACTCCGTTTGACGCCCTTATATATGAAGGTGTTGCGGCGAACCAAAAAGAAGCAGGTGAATTGGCAATTAAAGCCGGCGTTGATGTAAGCATAAACGTTACACCCGCATATAAGAATCTTTTAATAGAAAATGTTAAAGAGGGAAAAGTCTCCATAGAGACAATTAACAGGTCGGTTCGTCGGATTTTACAGCTTAAATTTCAGTTAGGCTTGTTTAAAAATCCCTATGTAGATATTGATTGTGCTGAGAACATTGTTCATTCTAAAGAACACCAGCAGCTGACTCTACAGGCAGCTCGCGAAGGAATAGTTCTACTCAAGAATACAGACAATCTCCTGCCATTAAAAAAAGATATAAAATCCATTGCTGTGATTGGACCAAATGCAAATAATGGAAGAAATCAGCTCGGTGATTATGTTGCCAATCATATAATTCAAGACATAGTGACATTTTTGGATGGTATAAAAAATAAAGTCTCTAAGAAAACTAATGTCACGTATATACAAGGATGTGATATTATAAAAAATGAAATTAATGAAATTGCAGAAGCTAAAACAGCGGCAGAGAGTGCGGATGTTGCAGTGGTTGTTGTTGGAGAAAATGATAAAACAAATGGAGAAAGAAATGATGTTGCCAGCTTAGACCTGACAGGTCTTCAGGAAGATTTAGTCAAGGCAGTATTTGAAACTGGAACACCCACAGTTGTGGTGCTCATAAATGGCAGACCTTTATCTATCCGCTGGATAGCTGAGAATGTTCCAGCAATTGTAGAAGAATGGAATTGTGGCGAACAGGGGGGCAGTGCCATAGCAGATGTCCTCTTTGGTGATTATAATCCAAGCGGACGGCTGCCTATTACTTTCCCCCGTCATTCCGGACAGTTACCGGTTTATTATAACTATAAACCATCTAAAGCCATATGGATTAAGAAATCTTATGTTGATATGCCTGCGACTCCGCTGTATGAGTTTGGTTATGGGCTCAGCTATACAAAGTTCGAATATAGCAACCTTCAAATCAGTCCAAAAAAAATTGGTTCTTCTGGTAATGTTAATATTAGTCTGGATGTAAAAAATATTGGTGACCGTAAAGGTGACGAAGTTGTCCAGCTATATATCAATGATGTTATGAGCAGTATGTCAACTCCGATCAGGGAACTCAAAGGATTTAAGAAGATAACTCTCGCACCAGGCGAAAAGAAGAGCGTCACATTTACACTTACACCTGAGCATCTATCGATGCTTGATCGCAATTTAGAGCGTGTTGTTGAACCAGGAACTTTCGATGTTATGATTGGCAGTTCATGTGAAGATATTCGACTCAAAGGGAGGTTTGAATGCAATTAACAAGCTTGGAAATCGGAATATTTGTTGCATATCTTGCTGTAGTGATATTTATAGGCTTCTTTTTTGGAAGAAAAGGTAAAAAAAGCACATCAAATTTTTTCCTTGCGGGTCGGACACTGCCATGGTATGTTATTGGCTTTTCTTTGATTGCCTCCAGCATCAGCACCGAGCAGTTTATTGGAGAAGTTGGCTGGGGTTATAAATATGGTATGGCTGTATGCAACTGGGAGTGGCTTTGCTGGCCAGCACAGGGGCTGCTGTTATTTTTCTTCTTACCATTATATCTCAAGAATAAAATTTTCACTATACCTGAATATTTAGCAAAAAGATTTGGTGAACTCACCGGTACGGCATTTTCAATTGTTTGCACAGCAATGTATCTTATAATAAATTTACCTCTGGTTTTATATTCCGGTGGGTTTATTATAAACAAAATTTTTGGTATAAATCTTTATATTGCTATATGGATATTGGTTATTGCTGCCGGATCATATACAATTTTTGGCGGTCTTAGTGCTGTTGCCTGGGTGGACTTGTTTAACGGAGTTTTATTAATCGCCGGGGGGCTTCTTGTTTTTTTTCTTGGAGTAAAAGCTGTTCCCGGAGGTATCTCAGAAATTGTCGGAACAGGTGAAAGAGCACACTTAATGCTGCCGGCGGGTAATCCAGAACTCCCATGGACAGGTATGATAGCAGTAGCATTTGTTACAAGTGGTTTTTATTATGTTTCAAATCAGTATATTACCCAGAGATGTCTGGGAGCAAAAACTGTGTGGGACGGCAAAATGGGCATTGTGTTGGCTGCCTTTTTAGCGATTCCTCTTGGACTTAGCGTAACCTGGCCAGGAATGATTGCGTATGCACTCAATCCTAATCTTTCAGAGGTAGATGCGGCTTATCCTTATCTTATCAATATATTAATTCCAGTTGGTATGCGTGGTTTTATATTCGCAGTTTTAATCGGTGCAATAATGTCAACAATCGATTCATTGATTAATTCTACTTCATCCCTTCTTACGATGGATATATATAAAAAGCTAATAAACAAAAATGCTTCCGATAAAAGTTTAGTGGTTTTTGCCCAGATAGTGGGTACTTTCCTATTAGTTTTTGGTGCGTTATGGTCACCGATGGTTGGAAAATTTGAGACAATCTTTGAGTATGTTCAAGACTGCTGGGCTCTTATGATGGCGCCCTGTATGGCGGTCTTTATTCTTGCTATATTCTGGAAAAGAGCAACTAATACTGCTGCGGTTGTAACTTTATTTCTCGCTTTCCCATTATTACTGCTGGTTTTTCTCCGGGAATTTTACGGGATTCTTAAAGAGATAAATATATTTAACTTATCCGGCATAATATTTATTATTTCGCTTTTTGTTATGGCAATAATTAGTCTATATACCAAGTTTAATGAGAATGAAAACCTGAAAGATACCCTATGGAAACGAGAGATGTTAAAACTGCCTGTAGAAGAAACAATGTATGGCTATCCATGGTGGAAAAGAATAGGATTTTGGTGGACTATTGTAATAGCTGCCTTTGTAATTATATATATAAAATTCTGGTAAAACCGATAAAGATGAATAAGTAAAATTTTCCATATGATTTTTAACGATTACGTCTTAATGAAAATGGATTATTAGTTAGTATTTTACGTAACAAATATGCAAAAGTAATCTGCATAATATACTTTATATTAAAAAATAGGAGTTAAAATTATGAGTAAATTAGCAATTTATGGTGGAAAAATAGAAGTACCGAAAGGTCTGTTTATTCCGTACCCCAAAATAACCCGGTCTAATAGAAAAGCTGTAAATAGAGTTCTTGACAGAGAGATACTATGGGGACTTGATACACCTGAAGTAAAAGGTCTTGAAAGAGAATGGGCGAAATATGTAGGTACAAAATACTGCTTAACTACCAACAGTGGAACTGCTGCACTGCATTGTGCAATACACGCTGTCGGAATAAAACCCGGGGATGAAGTCATCACTACAGCATATACCTTTCTTGCTTCTGCATCCGCTGCCTTACACCATAATGCCATTCCAATTTTTGTGGATATTTTCCCCGATACTCATCAGATCGATTATAATAAGATCGAAGAGCGCATTAATGGTCATACTAAAGCAATTATTCCGGTTCATATAGAAGGAATGCCGTGCGATATTGATAAAATTAAAAAAATAGCGAGAAAACATAACTTGTTTTTAATTGAAGATGCTGCTCAAGCTCACGGTGCACTGTTCAAAGGTAAAAAAACCGGAAACTTTGGAGATATTTCCATTTTTAGCCTAAATGGCACAAAAAATCTTGCCGGTGGAGAAGGCGGGCTTCTGAATACTAACAATGATGATTTCAGAGACAGAGCTGAAATGCTGCGGACATTTGGAGAAATCCCCGAAAGGGGCAAACCAAGAAAATATAATGCATATGGAATGGGTTGGCAGTATAGAAATAATGAAATGTGTGCAGCTTTTGCAAGAAGCAGGCTGAAAACTCTTGATAAAGAAAATAAACGACGTCAGGAAAATGCAGCATACCTGAGAGAAAATCTCTCGGATATTAAGGCGCTGATATTTCAAAAAATACCCCAAAACCGGACACATGTCTATTATCTATTCAGGATAAAGGTCGATCCTTCAAAGATTGGACTTGATGTTAATGTAAAAAAATTCCGTATGAAACTTCAAAGAGCTCTTCAGGCTGAAGGAGTACAGGCTGATGAATGGCAGACCATGCCGGTACCGGGGCAGGAGCTGTTTCAAATGATGGAGGGTTATGGCTATGGTTACCCCTGGACAGATGTGCATACAAGAAAAAGAATTAAATATAATTTATCTGAATACAAAATTACTCAAAAGCTCCTTGACACCTCATTTGTTATGCACAGTGCACTATGCTATCCGAATGGTAAAAAATTATTGAAACATTTTGTTAATGCATTCCATAAATGCTTTGAGAATATTGATGATGTATTGAAGGTTGATACTTCTATACCGTTAAAACCGATACATGGAAGAAGATGAAAAATACAAAATCCTTTTTAACAACTAAGTTCTAAATGCTGAATATTGTGATGGAAAAGAGCACAACTAATCTTTAAAGATGAAAAAGTAAAAAGTAG
>JAUVVT010000342.1 GCA_030604505.1 bacterium
AAAAACAGCATCAAATTCATCCAGGTCCTCAGGAAAAAGCAAACCATCATAATTAAACAAACTCCCATCATTTCTTTCCACAAATGCCGTTAATTCTATATCCTCATCTTTCGAAAGCGACCTTACCAGAAACCCAAAATCCGGGTCCGCTTTCCCGCCAATAAAAAGAATCCGTATCTTATTCTGTAAAACCTTTATAAAAAAACTTCTGCGGTTGTTATCGATAATCTGCTCACTATCAAGCGGCAGCAGTGATAACTTATACTCGTTCATACCCTCTTTAACAGCATTAAACTCAAATGACACTACCTTTTCAAGATTACTTCCCGGCAGCTCGACTACTTTCGTTTCGATTATCCCGCCGCCGTCCGACAAACTTATAGTACTCGTCTCATCTTCAAAACCTGTATTCTTTATTAACACATCAACATTTATCTTTTTATTGATATATGCTATCTGATTAAATGTAATATCCTTTATCAATAAATCCCTTTGCACAGAAGAATCACCTATTCCAACAGTATACACCGGAACACCCAGATCTTTAGCAGTATTGACGGGATTCTCCCCCAGATTATAAATCCCGTCCGTTATTAAAATAATCCCATCAAGTTCACCTTCTCTATCCTCACTGATAACTTCTTTCAATGCACTGGATATGTTTGTCCCCTCATCAGAAAAATCAAGAGTATCCTCTTCCAAACTCCTTTCAATCCCATTAGAAAAACTATAAAAATCTAAATTGTAGTTCTCCTTCATATCCCCAAATCCATCTCCGGAAAGAATATTCCTAATAACACCCTTCCTATCATACATGCTATCAATTATTCCGGCACTTGAAGAATTATCAACAAGTACCTTATAATTGACTTTTTTATGAACTATTCTCGTTATATTGAAAACAGGCTCAAAAAATAAAAATATGATTAACGAAAGAGCGATTGTGCGCAGTATTATTAATATGGCTCTTAAAAAAGTGGAAACAGGCGGGGTTGTTCTTTTATATAAAAAATACGACAAAAAACCGGCAAGAATGATTATCAAAACAAAATAAACCACACTATATATAAGCTTCAATTCCGTTTCAAGATACCCGAACATCAAAATCCTCTCACCTTCTTTTGAAAAGATAAAACTGTAAAAAGTCTAAATTAACCATTTAGTGTCCCTTTTATAAAGTCCCCCCTTAAAAAAGGGGGACATAGGGGGTTGTAAAAACAATTACTTCTGCTTGCGAAGGTGTTCTTCACCTTCGCCCTTAAGCTGTGTGCGTGGGCTTCGCCTTGGTGCTGTCACCAACACACTTTTTTCCCTCTCAAAATCAATAAACAAATGTCATTGTCCCAAAGGAATCACTTTGTAACGAGGATCGTAGCGATGTAGCAATCTCTATTTAAAATTAGCTATTTATCAAACTTCTTCAGCAGTCTCTTATTATAAATCCCCCAAACCTGTAAGGACAATCCTCGGGTTATCCCTGCTTAATTTTTACTTTTTGCCGTACTACCTTTTAAAAAAGTGGGTTTTAAGGAAAGTAACGGTTTAGGTTCAATACCGATATTCGAAGATATGCCCTTTTTCAGATACTTCATCCCGACATTAGCCACCATTGCAGCATTATCCGTACACAAAACAGGAGAAGGATAATAAAATCTTACACCATCAATCTTTGCTCTCTTTTTCATGTTATTGATTAACATACTATTCGCCGCAACTCCCCCGGCAACAACAAGCTTGCCGCAGCCGGTATCTTTTAAAGCTCTGAATGTCTTATCGACAAGAACCTCAACAACCCGCATCTGAAAACTTGCACAAATATCACTAATATGCTCCTTCTTTGTCTCTTCGGATATGCTGTTTAAATAATAAAGAACAGCGGTTTTAATACCACTGA
The DNA here is from genome assembly GCA_030604505.1 of bacterium. GTDB lineage: Bacteria > SM23-31 > SM23-31 > JAUVVT01 > JAUVVT01 > JAUVVT01. The sequence goes on from JAUVVT010000342.1 coordinate 1,895, forward strand.
AACTAAAATCATAATTATTGCCGCGGGGTCCAAGTTTTGGGAACCGGTGAAAATCCGAATCACCTTTTTTCGCAAGATTATCGATAAACTTCCCCCCCGGATAACCGAGCCCGAGCAGCTTTGCAACCTTATCAAAAGCTTCACCGCACGCATCATCCCTCGTCTTCCCTAAAGTGGAATAATCACCAAATCCCTTCACATAAATAAGCTGTGTATGACCACCAGAAATCAAAAGAGATACAAAAGGCGGCTTTAACCTCTTTCTCTCCAACGCAACAGCCCATATATGCGCCTCAAGATGATTGACTCCTATACACGGAACTCCAAGACTTAAAGAAAGCCCCTGTGCAAAGCTCAATCCAACCAAAAGAGACCCCATTAATCCCGGTCCACTTGTAACTGCAATACCCGTTATATCACGCTTTTTTACACAGGCTTCATCCAGAGCACTATCCACTATACGAACAATCTTCTTCTGATGTGCCCTCGATGCCAGCTCCGGTACTACCCCTCCATATTTACTGTGTATCGTTTGACTGTAAACAACATTCGAAAGTAGAGCATTATTTCTCATCACCGCTGCCGCTGTCTCGTCACACGACGTCTCAATCCCCAATACTACATCCGGCATTCGCATAACTTATTTTAATACTAATACTATATTAAAATTTAAAATTACAGATTCACGACCTTGTAAAATTGAAAATTAATTATTTCTTTATTCGTAAATCGCAAACCACAACTCGCTTATTCTATTATTACAGTATAAACCGTGGGAAACTCATCATACGAAATTACATCTTCAGGATGCGTGATTACCAGTTTCTCCCTGTATTCACGGTACCTCTTCCATTCCTTTTTCCACGGAATTTTTACCTTTATATCTTCCTCATCTACATCATTCAAAAAATTTATCCCCCCTCTTATCTTCAAATTACTAACCGTACCGGGTTCCACCCTTGCCCTGAATCCCTGTGGAACATCAGTTACTTCTATACTCAGAGCTTCCAATGTCTTTTCACTAAGAATCTGTATATCAACATAATAATTCACTCCGTTAATATCATAACCGAATAAATCCTCATTAACCTTATTGATACTTACATAACCATTAAACAACTTCTTTTTATTCCTAAATTCTATAATCTCCGTATCAATCTTTTTTATATTATCTACCCTTGATTCAGGCCCCGAAATAGCCACAGAATCCGGAATAAGCTTAATCTTGCCAACCTTAATATAATGCTCTGAAGGAATAACACTAATATTCTCAGAAAAAATCGGAACCCTAACCGTCTTTAGTTTGTCAAGTTCAATCAAAATCATCTCCGGACGTATTATCTCCTTTATTTCAATACTCTCATATCCAGACGGCATTCTAACCCAGCTTAAATAATTATTCGGTTCACATTCCCAATTATAATTTATCGTGGTGAGGTCAAGAATAAATTCCACCTCCGATTTCCACAATAAATGCAGCCCCATAAGACTGCTTCCTTTACCCTCCAACTTCAATGTAGCATACTTCGGTATCTCATTCTTTATCACCATACCCTCTTTTATATTAACAGGAACAATCGGAATATCAAACTGATAAATATAATTATATTCAAGCTTCACATAAAGCCATATAAAAAAAGCAATCAATACTGCAATAAATATCCTCTTAAATCTTATATCCC
>JAUVVT010000239.1 GCA_030604505.1 bacterium
CTGATGGTCGACTGGGTCAAATGGAAATTTACCAGACCGAATAATCCCGGCAAAGGAGTTCAGGGAATGTGGGGATATGACGTCAGAAAAAAAACTCCCCGCAGCTCTGCAAAATCGTTGAATGAGGCAGACCCGAAAGATTACGATGCTCTGCTCGTTTTAGGTGGGCACTCCGCTGATGTTATGGTGACGGAAAAGAAGGTAATTGAATTTATTAAAACCGTCTACGACAGGGGGGCAATTGTTGGGGCAATTGGCGGCGGTTCTATTCCATTAATCAGTGCGGGCATTATGGATGGAAAAAATTCAACCGGAAACAGGATAGTCTCATTTATGTTGAAAAAAATCGGCACATTCGAAAACATACCGGTTGTGAGCGATGAACGGATTATCACCGCCAGAAATACAATAGATACTCCGCTGTTTGTTCAGGAGTTGTGTAGATTCTTTGATCCCGACTTTGTGCCGAAACGACAGGGAATCCTGAAAGGAAAAAAGATATTGGTTATTGCCGGCGAAGACTTTGAAGATATTGAGTTGGCTGTCCCCGTGATGGAATATATCTATCGGGGTGCAGATGTGACACTGGCAATATTCCCACCGCCGCTCCAGTCAAGACCCCCCATGCTGGGATTGAACGTCGTACAGGGCAATTTTGGAATGTCAGTCCCCCTGCAGGAAATACCGTTGAGTGATTACCACCTTATAAAACTTTCCGATGTTCGGGTTGAAGATTTCGATTTGGTGCAGATCCCCGGTGCATTCTGTCCGTGGAATATGATAGATGCAGGCGAACCCATCGAATTCCTCAAAAAAGCCCATAATGCAGGAAAAATCATCGCCGCAATATGCCACGGACCGATTGCCGTAGCTGCAGCAGATTTAGTATACGGGAAAAATATTGCAGGAGTGCTTTCCTGCAAAGATTCGGTAAGAATCATGGGAGGAACATACAACTATGATTGGTCGGCTGTCATAGACGGGCAGATCGTTACTGCCAGAAGACCGCCTGATGTTCCGGAATTTCTCGACGCCATTACAGAAGCTCTTTTAAACCAATAGAAAAATATTGATTATGACGCACCTGCTGAGATTTATATTGGTTTTTTAAATTTACTGTAAACATATCGCTCTAATCAGAGCTTATATCCTGCTAAAATCCCATATAGACGGCATATTTATAGTCCCATAGGGACGATATGTTTATAGAACATAATGATATTAAATAAAAATGAGCTCCTATCGGAGTGGCAATAAAAAATAAAAATTTTAATCGGCACTCGATACAAATGTCAAATAAAATCAATATTAACAATTTAAAAATTTTATAAAAGGAGTCAATATGAACTGGAAAGAACTGCTCAAGAGTGAAATCGAGAGCACTTACAAATTAACGGAAGGTCTGTTAGACCTTGTGGATGATGACAGTCTCGATTGGAGACCTTCCGCGGAAAACAATTGGATGACGATGGGCAAGCTTCTAATGCACATCACGAACTCCTGCGGTGCGCCTATGCGCGGATTTCGTCACAGGCGATTGGGGATTGCCTGAGGGCATTGATTTGAGCGATTTATCCCCTGAAGAAATGTTGCCGACAGCAGGAAAAATGCCAACTATAGAAAGTGTCGAGAAGGCAAAAAAGCTTTTAACAGCGGATAAACAGCTATCACTCGATATGCTGGAAAAATGCAGTGAAGAAAAACTCGCCGGCGAGGCAGCACCCGCACCGTGGGACCCGACTGAAATGATTCTGGGACATCGCCTCCTGCAGATGGTCGAACACCTTACCTGTCACAAAAATCAACTGTTTTATTACCTGAAGCTGCAGGGTAAACCGGTCAACACCGCTCACTTATGGGGTTCTTAGGTTATACGCAGACTCATTGTCCCGATACCTTAGGAGTACTCGGGATAATTTACAAATTTCATAAAATCCTCTAAATATCAATACTAAAAAACGCTTGGTTCAACTCAAGAAAATGTTTATTTTATAATATAATTCAACAGAGTTCCAATTATAGGTTTATATGAAATTAACATGGGGAATATCGAATAAAATAAAGAATTAATAACGGATTTTTTATTATGAAAAATAATATAAAAACATTACAGTGTATAGTATTCTTTCTGAGCATCATATTTCTTTCTATCACGTGCAGCCGCACAATTAAATATACTTTCACTATTTATGGTGAGAAAACCCTTCTTAACGGAAAAGAATTTTTAGTAAAAGGCTTGCGTTGTTCAAACGCACTTATTTCAGATGAGACTACTGATGAGTTAATAGCCAATTTGGACACATTTATCTATTACGGTATCAATACCATCAGTGTTTATTTTATGGGTTCACGGTTTGGTGATGTCAAAGGGTATAATGAAGATGCTGCGATTAATCCTGTTTATGCTGCTCGTATGAGTAGAATTATTGAAGAAGCGAATAAACGGGGCATGGTTATACTGGTAGGATGCCTTTACTGGAGCAACTCAAAGGCAAAGTGGGACAGATGGACACAAGCCAATGCAAATCATGCAGTGGCAAATACGGTATCATGGTTAAAAAAACATAATTATCGTAATGTGTTTATTGATGTAGATAATGAAGGTATGGCTCAGAATGCAAAAGGTTTTGACAATCGCCAGATGATAATAGCAGGCAAGAAGGTTGATCGCAATTATGTTATAGCAGCAAATTTTAAAGGCGATCCACCTCCGGAAGCCGATTTGAGCATTCATCACAGCAATAGAGTTGATGGCAAACCATATATAGAAAGTGAAGGAACGCCTGACAATGCGCCCGGAGGTTATTGGGGATCATACAGTAAAAAAGACGGCTACTATAACTATATAAATATTGGAATATACAATGAAGATATGAAAACCAGCCAGAAGACTGAAACTGCGGAACATCTGAATAAAGGAAATGGATACATGCTTGCATCTACTTGGCTTCAGTGTGTTTCACCTTATGGTCCCAATCATAAACCGGGAGGATTAGGTTCATCAAATGATCCCGGAATTAAAGGGTGGTTAGAATACATTCGCAGTCTTTACGGTCCTTATATCCTACCATCACGAGCAGATACAAAAAAAATAGTCAATGATAGATAAAATTACATATAGTCAAGACTTTGGCAAATTTATTATATATAGCTTTAGTTGAAATAACCTAAACCTGTCATCCTGAACTCGTTTCAGCATCTAAATAACAAATAAACAATAGATTCCGAAACAAGTTCGGAATGACTGGGAGTCAAGTTTCACTGAGTATTTCCTTGAAAAAAATCAACAACACTATAAAATATATTAAGCTTTCCAAAGTTTGCCAAAGTCTTAATATAGTATTAATAAAATAGTAGAGTTCCAAATAGTTGACATTTAGCATAGAATGAATGAATAATTTTTAATAAAATAAATTGCTGTAATAATTCTTTTATTTTTAGACGTAATGTAAACATATACAGTTCCGGTCAAACGACATACAAATTCTGGCTAATATACAGATAATTGTATATATTTGATATCTCGATAAAATAAATTTAACAAAAAGTGGTATATAATGATAATTATTGAATTAAAAGGAAGATTGCAAAATATCAATAGAGAAAGTAGTATCTTTGTACTTATAGTGCTAATTATTCTATTTCTTTTTTTAAGTTGCAGTGAAAAAGAGTCACCAAAAACTAACGTTATCCATCAGACTCTTGTATCATCTTCCGAATGTAACAATGAAAAAATGGAGGAACATAAGATAATTATTATTGACCTTCCTGGCCTGCCAAAAGGCGCGAAGAAGCTCGAGATGGTTCTAATCAAGCCCGGGACGTTCATTATGGGTTCACCGGAGGACGAACGTGGTCGTTCAGACCGTGAGTGGCTTCCACATAATGTGACAATTACAAAGCCATTCTATATGGGAAAGTACGAAGTTACACAAGCGCAGTGGGGAGCGGTTATGGGGAATAATAGTCATCGTTCAAAATTCAGGGGTAAGCCAGACAATCCGGTGGAAAAGGTTTCTTGGTGGGTCTGTCGGAGGTTCATCAAGCGATTGAACGCTCTTGGAAGGGGAATATTCCGTTTACCTACAGAAGCAGAGTGGGAGTTTGCGTGCCGTGCAGGTACACAAACGCATTTCTCTTTTGGTGATGTGTTAAAGTGCGCAGATGAAGGTGAAGAATACTGTGAGATAGTGGATAAATATATGTGGTGGTCGGGGAATAACAAGCTAAATGGAACGAAGGAGGTAGGTCTAAAATTGCCAAATCCCTGGGGATTATATGATATGCATGGAAATGTGTCTGAGTGGTGTTCTGATCTATTGGAAGCCCCATATGAACGGGATCCCCAGATAAACCCCAAAGGCCCTTCTCCCAGCTGGTTCATCAGGATATGGCCCCTGTCGAACCATGTCAATCGTGGTGGAAGTATCTACCACGGTTTCGGAGCATGTAAGTGTCGATCAGCAGCTCGTCATTATGAACAGGCAGTCGACTTTCATTACAGTCTCGGTTTCCGCCTTGTTAAGGAATATCCTTAATATACTCGAATACGTCCTTCTCAGCAAGTTTTTCACAATTTCAATTTCTCAGTGTTCTCTGTGGCTAAATTTTAATATTACCAATCAATTATAAAGGGGATAAAAGATGAAGAATTATATAATTCTAATATTTTTTTC
>JAUVVT010000153.1 GCA_030604505.1 bacterium
ATTTTATTCTCGGATTCTTTGTATAATTTCCTTAATCTTGTTTTTATCCGTTTCTGTTTGTATAAGTTGTTCGCGAGATTCTGATGAAATAGAAGAGGGTAAATTTAGAGTCGGGATAGTTTTTGATGCTGCAGGGAAGGATGATAAATCTTTTAATACATCAGCCTGGAGGGGTGCGGCTAAGGCGGCTGAAGATTTTGATATCATTTTAAAGGATGTTGAACCGGGAGATGCTTCGTCTGTTGAGCCGGCGATTAGAATTCTTGCCGAAGACGGATTTGACCTGATATTTGGGATAGGATTTGCCTGTGCACCTTATATTGAAAGCGTCTCGGCTGATTTTCCCGAAGTAAAGTTTTCACTTATAGACCACGAGGCAGAGGGGAAGAATGTCAATTCTGTTGTTTTTGAGGAGCACGATGGTGCTTTTCTTGTGGGGATGATGGCTGCAATGGCAAGCAAATCCGGGATTATCGGATTTGTCGGCGGGATGGACATTCCCTTGATAAGAAGATTTGTAATGGCATACGAGGCAGGAGCTAAATATATTGAGCCCGATATTAAAGTGCTTGTAAATTATGCCGGAGTAACAATAGCAGCCTGGGCTGACCCCACCAGGGGAAAGGAACTTGCATTATCACAGTATTCGAGGGGAGCAGATGTAGTGTATGCGGCTGCAGGTGCAACAGGATTGGGGGTTTTTAATGCAGCAGGCGAAGTAAAAAAACTGGTTATTGGAAATGACTCAAATCAAAACTGGATAAAGCCAGGGCTTGTTCTCACGAGTATGCTTAAAAGGTTGGATATTGCTGTATATTCAATTATTAAGGATGCCTTGAATAATAATTTTAAACCGGGTAAACAGGTATTTGGGCTGGAGAATAACGGTGTTGGATATGCAGTTGATGAATATAATAAGGAACTGGTTACCGATGAAATGATGGAAAAGATAGAAAAAGCAAAAGAAAATATTATATCAGGGGAATTAAAAGTGCCGGATTATTATGAAACCATGCATTAGACTTAAAAAAATATCCAAGCGGTTTGGCAGCGTTTTGGCTAATGATGATGTCAATCTTACTGTTTATTCCGGTGAGATTCACAGTATTGTAGGAGGAAACGGAGCCGGGAAGACAACCCTTATGAACATACTGTATGGATTGGTTAAACCGGACAGCGGCGAGATTTTTATTAATGGCGAGAAGACTGATATCAGAAGTTCTAAAAACGCAATTTCAAAAGATATCGGTATGATACATCAGGATTTTTTGTTCATTGAAAATATGGATGCGGTGGATAATATTATACTGGGAAAGGAACCGCTAAAGATGGGGATAGTCGATAAGAAAAAGGCAAAAAAGAAGATAAAAAATCTTTCGGAAAAATATCATCTTTCATTTGATGTTGATAAAAATATAAGCGAACTTTCAATGGGGGAAAGACAGCGGATTGAGATTGTGAAGGTTCTTTACAGGAACGCTAAGATATTAATCCTTGATGAGCCGACCGCAGTATTAACGCCGCAGGAAGTAAAAGAGCTTTTTAATATTCTTCGTGCTTTAAAAAAAGGCGGTTCAACAATAATTTTTATTTCACATAAATTAAAAGAGGTTTTAGAGATTTCCGACAGGATAAGTATAATGAGGTCCGGGAGGATGGTTAAGACTTTGTCCGCCAAAGATGCCGAGCTGAAAGATCTGGCAGTTAAGATGATCGGAGGCGAGCTGCCGGAAATTGAAGAGAAACATTATCAGGGCGATGAAAAGGTACTGGTATCTGTTGATAATCTTTCGCTAAAAAGTAAAGATGGAAAAAAGATTTTAAAGGATATTTCATTTGAGATTAAAAGCGGGGAAATATTCGGTATAGCAGGAATAGAAGGGAATGGCCAGAAAGAGTTAGAAGAATGTCTTACGGGGAATCTTATTTATGATAGTGGTTCTATTACGGTAGAGTGTGCAATATTATGGGATATTTCGTCAAAATATTTTAAAGATAACGGCGTATCGCGGATTCCTTCAAATCGGAATGAATTGGGATTGATATCAGGATTCAAGCTGTATGAAAATTTGATACTTGGATATATTAATGATAAGCCTTTTTCAAATTTTTGCCTCTTAAATTATAATGAAATAAATAAAGAATGCAAAAAGATTGTTAAAGATTATGACATTGAACCGCCCGATATTTATCAACTTACTGAAAATCTATCAGGAGGGAATCAACAGAAGGTAGTGATAGGAAGGGAATTTTCTAAGGAGCCGCTCTTTTTGATTGCTGCTCATCCAACAAGGGGCGTTGATATAAAAGGGAGCTGGTTTATTCATAAAAAATTAAGAGAGAACAGAGAAAAAGGTTCAGCAGTTTTACTGATATCATCAGACCTTGAAGAACTATTTACCTTGTGCGATAGAATTGGTGTTATATACAATGGTGAGATTGTAGATATCGTCAAACCTGAAAATATTACATTCGACGAAATAGGTGTTTTGATGCTAAGCGGACTTACTTCTTTTCGATGACCTGCAGTGTAAAGCTAAAATAGGTTTAGTAGAACTGTCTTTGTGAAAAATATTGAAAGATGATTATCAAATTTTTAAAAAATAATTTTGCACTTATAGCTTCCTTTTTGGCTTCATTAATTTTAAGCGGGATAATTATATTATTGCTTGGTGAGAATCCGTTTAGGATTTTTGGTATATTTATTAGTTCTGCCTTTGGTTCCTGGAATAATATTGCCTATACACTGTTTTTTGCCACGCCGTTGATTTTTACCGGTCTGTCTGTTGCAGTTTGTTTCCGCTGCGGTCTTTTTAATATTGGAGCAGAAGGGCAGCTTTATATGGGGGCTTTTGCTTGTGCTTATGTCGGATTTACATTTGCTGATTTTCCGGGATATTTGCTGATACCTTTATCGATTTTATTTTCCATAGGGGCAGGAGGATTTATTGGACTTATACCGGGCTATCTGAAAGCAAAAACGGGAGCGCATGAAGTAATAGTCACAATAATGCTGAATTTTATTGCAATAGGTTTTACAGGTTACTTTGTATCAGGTCCATTTAAAAATCCCGGCGATCTAATTCCGCAAACACAACTTATAAGTGAATCTGCTCATATTCCGAAAATAGGTGAGTTATTTGGAATCCTGGGAATAAAGAGCTCTATTCCTTTAAATTTTTCTTTTATAATTGCAGTATTTATATGTTTGTTGGTCTATTTTATTTTTAAATATACGACATTTGGATATGAGATAAAAGCAGTCGGGCTGAATAAGAAAGCAGCGTCTGCCTCGGGGATTAATGTTAACCGGATAATTATTTTGACGTTTGTATTAGGCGGTGCAATTGCCGGGCTTGTCGGAGTGAATGAGGTGATGGGATACCGGTACAGGTTCCTTGATGGTTTTTCTGCCGGTTATGGTTATCTTGGAATTGCTGTGGCTCTTCTCGGGAGAAATCATCCTGCAGGTGTATTCATAAGTGCTGTGATTTTTGGTGCTGTTATGAGGGGAGGGCTTCTGGTAGATGTATATTCAGATAAGATTTCAAAAGATTTTGTTTACATTATTCAGGGGATTTTGATTTTGTTTGTGGTATCCGGGGAATTATGGAATAAATTCAGGATACAAATAGACGCAGAGAAACAGAGATAAAATATTTTAACTGCGAGTTACACAGATTAAGTTAGAGTATAACTATCGGTATTTGGCAGAAAGCTGACAGTTGATCAGTGACAGCTATGTATCTGTGTAATCAATGGTTTTGTTTTTATTTTTATTAAAGGAAAAGGATAATTGCTGATGGAATTGTTTGATATCGGGATTTTGACTTCAACCATCCGACTTTCGACTCCGCTTATACTATGTGCGATTGGGGGTCTTTATTCGGAAAGGGGAGGTGTGGTAAATATTGCTTTAGAGGGGCTTTTACTTTTTGGAGCATTTAGTGCGGCTGTCGTTGCTTATTATACAGGGAATCCATGGCTGGGCTTACTTGCGGGGGCTGTTACAGGAGTATTTATTGCATTTCTGCATGGCTTGGTGAGCATTACATTTTTGGGTGACCAGATTGTCAGCGGGATGGGAATTAATATACTTGCCTTGGGGGTTCCTGCCGTTTTTTCAGGTGCATTTTTTAATACACCGAGTTCCACTCCATCAATTGAAAAAATACTTCCGTCGCTAAATATCCCTGTTATAGAAGATATTCCGCTATTGGGTGAGATTTTATCCGGATATACAGTTCCTGTTTATTTATCATACGCCGCGGTTATTATAACATACTTTGTATTATTCTATACAATATTCGGGCTGCGATTGCGGGCGGTTGGTGAGAATCCAAAGGCGGCGGAGAGTCTGGGTGTGAATGTTATCAGATATAAATATTATGGAGTATTACTGAGCGGTCTTTTGGCAGGAATAGGGGGAGCTTTTTTATCGGTTGGGCATGGGACACAGTTCATTAAAAATATGTCGGCAGGGAGGGGGTATATTGCCCTTGCAGCTCTTATATTCGGGAAATGGCATCCTTTTAAAACGCTGCTTGCATGCTTAATCTTTGGATTTGCCGATGCACTGCAGATGAGACTGCAGGGTGTAATTGGTATTCCGGTTCAGTTTATACAGATGATACCTTATATATTAACAATTCTTGTTATCGTGGGTTTTATCGGAAAAGCCGTCCCGCCTGCGGCAAGCGGAGTGCCTTATAGGAAGGGGTGAAGAGTCAGTAGTTTGGTTTTGAAGACTTTTTTTATTTCGTCATTAGGTCATCACAATTCGTATAAATTTGCAGTAACCTTTATAATCAACAAGCTAAATCCTGATTGCTGTTTGGTTGTTCTAATTTTTTCTTAAACGCAGCTTGTGTATCACCAAGATTTACACCATCGATATTTTTTCCTGGGACAATACGAGCATTTGAATCAATAATTTCTAATTCATATTTACTAGAATTCTTCCCACAACCAGAAATTAAAGGAATACTTATAACAATTCCTTCCAAACTTTTCTTTAAAAATTCTCTTCTGTTCATTTTGTTCGTATTTTGTAATGTTTTTGAGATATAAAAATTATCTATTATTTTTAAACTAGTAATTACGTATTTATTATTGTAGGATTATTATAGAAGTCCACTTTTGTTCGCTAATACGCAAACCTGGAGCTTTATAATAATATTTAATTCTATATTTATCTGATATTCCATAAACTTGAACAAAAACATATACCCCTAATGAAGGTGTTTTTATGCTTCCACCTTTTAAATCATTTCTTAATTCAGCCTCACTTCTATGTGGACCACCTAATCCATGAATCTTAAGGGTATTTATTACATCGGATAGTGGTATTTCATTAATATTATAATAATCTTCGTTATGATAAGCAAATCCACCTAAACCCCATGCCTCATTATTAGACATAAAATATTTCTCAATATCATCTGATTCATCTTTTGAAGCAAAACCATCAGAATTTCCAAATGCGTCTGCTACTAATTCCTTATCTACAAATATGTTTTTTAATTCATAAGTAACAGGATTCTTACTGCAACCAGAAATCAACGGAATACTACCTATAATGATTCCTCCCAGACTTTTTTTTAAAAATTCTCTTCTGTTCATTTTTTATCTATAATTCTAAAATATTTTCAAAACGCTGAAGCTATTTTTTCGATTATATCACTTTGATGAAAAATACCTCCATTAATACTCTTGAACAAATCCAATATATTTAAAGTCGAAAAATGAATGCCAGTCTTAATAATTGTTCCAGTCTTTTTTTTATTTAAAATTG
>JAUVVT010000427.1 GCA_030604505.1 bacterium
ATAGTAAACCCAATCGTGAAAAGAATAATTCTATTTTTTCTTACTCTTATATTAATAATAGTTTCAATCTTACATATAAAGGGGCAGGTTCAGCAGAGTAAAGAAGAAATATCGATAACTGCCCATGCTGACCGGGCAGATGTTCCCTTAAACCGTACAGTCGACTTTTTTATTACGGTCAGATGGAAAGGAGGGCAGGACAGATATACCATAGAAGATTTCGACAATCCGACACTGACCGGCTTTGAAACCATAAAGACTTCATCATCAAATATAATTGAAGATATTGGAGGAGTTCAGTATTCAAAGAAAATATATTCATTCACATTAAAGCCCCAGCAGTTAGGTATGGGCTATATTGACGGGGTATTTTTGAAATATACAGATAATCAAACTGATGAAAGCAGTACCATTGTTACCAATAGAATCGGCATTAAAGTTATAAAACCAATAGTAAAAACTGATTATACACTGTTTATCTATATTGGTTTGGTTCTGATTATAATTATTGCTGCCGTTTATTTGATTTTTGCTGTTAGAAAAAAACGCAGGATTGAAAGAGAAAAGCTCGAAGTCGAGAAGAAAGAGGTTGATATTGAAGTTAACTATTTAGAGCTTATAAAGAAATATAAACCTGATGTATCGGGTGATTTGGATAAATTCATAAACGAAATCTCTCAAATTCTTACCAAGTATCTTTCTCAAAAATACGAATTCGAAACAACAGGTTTGAACAAAGATAAAATTTCTGCAAAACTGAAAGAAAAGGAAGTTGATAGTAATATGATTGAAAAAATTAACAGCATAATTGAAAAGGGCGATATTTACCGGTTTTCCGGGAAACCGATAGATTTATCCGAATATGAATCAATATATTCTGCAGTTGAGTCTATTATAGAAAAAAATTATGAAGCGTTGAAAGAATTAAATCAAAAGAACAATCGGAGGTAAAATGAATCAGGATATAAAGGCAATTAATGAAAAGATAGAAAAAGAAAGCGGGTTTGTGGAAAAATTGCTCTCGGAGATTCACAAGGTAATAGTCGGACAGCAGTATATGATAGAGAGACTGCTTATAGGGCTTTTATCGAATGGCCATATGCTGCTTGAGGGTGTTCCCGGTCTTGCAAAGACAATGTCTGTCAGCACACTTTCGAAATCAATTCGCACAAAATTTCAAAGAATCCAGTTCACTCCCGACCTTCTTCCTGCTGATTTGATAGGAACACTGGTTTATAACCAGAAAGACGGGACTTTTCAAACTAAAAAAGGACCGATATTCTCAAACCTTATCCTTGCGGACGAAATAAACCGTTCCCCGGCGAAGGTTCAGAGTGCGCTGCTGGAGGCAATGCAGGAAAGACAGGTAACGATTGGGGAAAATTCATATCCCCTTGAGGATCCATTTTTAGTGCTTGCAACACAAAATCCAATCGAGCAGGAAGGCACATATCCGCTTCCAGAGGCGCAAATCGACAGATTTATGCTGAAGATTAGCGTCGGATATCCAAACAAGGATGAGGAAATGGAAATTGTCAACAGAATGACAAAAAATGAAGAAATAAATGTCGACCCGGTGGTTACGCCGGAAGATATAATAAAAGCAAGGCACGTTGTTTCCGAAATCTATATCGATGAGAAGATAAAAAAGTATATTATAGATATAGTGTTTGCAAGCAGGAATCCGGAAGATTACGGACTGGAGGACCTTAAACCTTTGATAAGATACGGTGCTTCACCAAGGGCATCCATATATCTTACACTTGCTGCTAAATCAAATGCTTTCCTGAAAAGGAGAGGATATGTTACTCCTGAAGACGTGCGCGCCATCGGAATGGATGTTCTGAGACACCGCATTATCATCACATACGAAGCCGAAGCAGAAGAAGTAACATCAGAAGACATCGTAAGAAGAATACTAAACAAAATCGAAGTCCCATGAGAAAACTTACTTCTTTTGAAAAAGAAGTAAGCAAGAAAACTTTAACATATTTCTCTTTCCCCCGAGTGCTCGGGGGAAAGAGAAATAATAGTAAATTTCTTTGTCTACTTTCTTTTTTAAAGAAAGTAGATTCTTTAAAAATATGATACCGAAAGAAATATTAAAGAAGGTAGAGCAGATTGAGATACTGACGAGGGGATTGGTGAATGACGTATTCAGCGGTGAGTATCATTCTGTTTTTAAGGGGCGGGGGATGGAATTTTCCGAAGTGAGGGAATACCAGTTTGGCGATGACATAAGGACAATCGACTGGAACGTATCCGCAAGGGTGGGGCATCTGTATGTGAAGGTGTTTGAGGAAGAGAGAGAGCTTACGGTTATGCTTTTGATTGATGTGAGTTCTTCAGGAGAGTTTGGAACGATAGAGCGTATGAAAGGAGAGATAGCTGTTGAGATTTGTGCGCTCCTTGCATTTTCTGCAATCAAAAACAATGATAAAGTCGGGCTGATAATTTTTACCGATAAGATTGAAAAATATGTACCGCCTAAAAAGGGAAAGCAGCATGTTTTGAGGGTTTTAAGGGAACTGCTGTATTTTAAGCCGGAAGACAAAAAGACAAATATTTCCACTGCACTGGAATATTTAAGCAATGTAGTCAGAAAAAGGAGCATTGTATTTTTGGTATCCGATTTTATTTCGGAAGATTTCAGCAAAGCATTGAAGGTTGTCAATAAGAAACATGATATTGTTGCTGTTAGTATAACCGACCCGAGAGAGAAGGAGATACCCGACATTGGTTTTATAGAGCTGGAAGATGCAGAGACCGGAGAAATAATCGCAGTCGATTCC
>JAUVVT010000323.1 GCA_030604505.1 bacterium
CATTCCCATAAAGATGCACTGGAATAATTGCTTTTGTTCTGGGAGTTATCTTATTCTCGATATCTTTTGGGTCGATACAATGGTCCTCTTTTTTTACATCCGCAAAAACTGGTATAGCACCAGTTTGAAGAACTGAAAATGAAGTAGCTATAAAAGTATAAGGAACCGTAATAACCTCATCGCCCGGGCCAATCCCCATAGCACCCAGAGCCGTATGAAGTGCACTGGTACCGCTTGAAGTGGAGATTGCAAACTTTACATTGTTATACTCCGCCCACTTTTCCTCAAACTCCAATCCAAGCTTTCCTGTCCAGTAATTCACCTTTCCCGACTGCAATGGCTCCATTGCAAATCTAATTGTTTCTTCGTCAAACCAGGGCCAACCTGGCAGCGGTTCTCCGATAACCGGCGTTCCACCGTTTATCGCCAATCTTTCTTCCATTTTTTACCCCTTTAATATTTATATAATTTGGCATTTATTAATTTTTGTTCTATCGGTAAAAATCAAAGTGTTTTAGACTTATTAGTATCTTCTCGCAAAGCATTCAATAAAAAATTGAAAGAATCCAATAAATTTTATTTGGTTTATGTGAATCAGGTCAACTTGATTGAAGTATAATCTGACTTTTTCGAATGGATTTACATTCAAATTTAATACTTGTAAGCTAAAAATCAAGAAAATTATTATTTATCCTTCTTCGTGCAATTGGTGACTAATATATTTGATTTTTACTGAAATCCGCAGATGAGATTAAACATTATTAAAAATAAAAAGCCCCACTCAATACAGCAGGACCTTTTCAAATATAACTTCACCATCTGTTTTTAATATTGTATTCTATTTCTTTTCAGCCGGAATAAACGTAGCATCAATTTTAAATTCCACAGGCAGCCCCTCATCAGGTGCAATCAATAGGTTCTTGACTTTGTATGGAATATGTATTTTTTCCCTGCCTGTAAGCTTTTCTGATTTCCCCTGAATATCAAGTAATACCGTCTTTCCTGCATAAAGAATGATATTTTTCGGAATCGAAACATCTTTAACCTCTCCATCTGCTTCTAATTCAAAGCTTACTTCCGACCTGTTGTGGATTTGAATATATACTCGGCTTTTCCCTTTAATAGTCACATCAGCGCCATCTACTTCAACTGATTCATTAAAAATTTCTCTTAAATACTTTTCCTCACCGATAAGCATATTTTTATAATAAACCGCTGTGCGGCGGGAGAAAAGCGCCTCTTTAATAGCTTCTATTGTTCTTTCTTTTGCAAATACAAGAGTCATAGCTCTGTGCTCGCCATTATGAAAATTATATTCAAAATTTATCGGATCATGAGAATCCGAATTAGCCATCATTGTCAATTTTTTATCCAGACACCATTTATGAGCACGAGGATAGTAATCATATTGGTTTACAATTTCAATTCCATGCATCCAGCCTCTTTCATACAATTCTGTATGTTCCTGATACCAGATAGATTTGCCTTCCGGTTGCTGTCCCGTCCAGCCCGGGTGATTCCAGAAAACAAATGCACCTTGGTCAACTGCTGCTTTAACAGCATCTTTATATTCCTCGGTTCTCAGTTTGTCTATATCTTTCAAAAAAACAGCATTAATATGACCGGGAGGCATCTTCCTTGTAATTTCCGCACCTTTGATAATCATTATCTCTAATGCCTCCGCTCCCGGTTTCGCTAATTCATACGACCTGTTGAGATTTGTCTTAACGTCATCTCTGTATCTATGGTTTTCAATATGCTCTGTGATAGAAAATGCATCCAGCCCCTCTCTCCATATTTCCTCCGGTCGGATAGTTGGCCAAACCCTGCCGTCAGAAAATACAGTATGCATGTGAAAATCGCATTTCAACGTGAGAAACCCTAGTATATCAGGAATTTCAATCTCACTTCTCACTCTAATTTGACAATCACCATCAGCCGGAACAATCAATATCAAAAGTGAGATAATTATAAACATTGATAAAAACCGTTTCCCAAAAGAAAAGATTTTCATTACTCACCTCCTGTAAACATTTATTGATAATGTGTTTATTTTTGCATTATATTTCCTATATCCCTCTTCCCTATTGCCTTTGCCCCTCAATTTCCCTGTTCAATTTTTTAAGAAAACTGTTTCCAAGCACAGAACTAATAATGGATTCAATACCTTCATCAAGTGTAAAATCTTTAACCTTTCGTTTCTTATTACATGGAAAATTAAAAGCATCCGGTTGAACAGTCAGGGTCAACTGCTTCACATCGGATATTGCCAGGGGCCAAAGCAAACAACTCTTTGGTTTTATCCTGGTAACCGGCAGCCCGAGTTCAAGTGCAGTTGAATGCAGAGAACATAACGGTAATCCCGATTTGTTGAAATATGAAAAAACACAAAAATCTTTATTACTTTTCTTTGATTGTTTACCTGAACCATTAAAATATGAAAAAATATCTAAATTTTCAATATTCCTCTCAATAGCAAAAGTGGAATTATCAATATCCTCAAAAACATTCAAAAAACCATTGCCTGATACCAGGTTCTTCGCATATTTGGCTGCGTCAGGCATATATCCGACAATCCTCGAAAGCTCCTTTTTATCTATCCAGACCTCATAACATGAACAACAGCACTTTAAGTCCTTGCACAGTTCCGGCTGACAATTATGGCTTACCGAACAGACCCCTTTCACATCCACCGCCACCTTTCCTATCATAACAAGTTTTCTCATAATATATCAATCCGATTACATTATTAAATCCAATATCATTATTATGGCAAAAAAACTACTTACCATTTCTTTTTGTCAGCTCATTATACAGCTTTTCCCTGAACTGTATATATCGCAGCATCTCATCCAAATCGAACACAATATGCGGCTCGAGCAGGTAGTTACCGCTTTTCGCAATCTTTTCAGGCAATTTTTCTATCTTAAATTTCCCTTCAATCGTAAATCTATCACAAAAAGTCTTTTGTTTCAAACTATCATAAGGATAAAATTGTACGCAAAATTTCCTTTCCACATCATTATAAAGCAGAGGAACAGCCAGGAAAGCTCCGCTCCCGCAGGACTCACATTTAAATACATTAATCTCCGCGTTAAACAGTCGTTCACGCAGCGTTGTATTATCCGTAACGTTAAGAGATTGCCAGATTTTCATCTTTTGTTTATGCTTACACTTCGGACACGATATCTCTTCCTCAAAAAACAACGACATCAAAACCACCTCAATTAAAACCTAATAATTAAACTGTACTATCCATAAATTTAACATCTACATAGTTTATTATTAACAACATAATTTAAAAAATATTAATTATAAAAGTTAATATAACAATATCTAACATCATAACATATCCATTAAAACTATAATAATCCTTCTATTTTCTATTTTTTCTAATTTAACTATAACAATTTATCCCCTCAAAATCAAACCAAAAAATAAAATAATTTGATTTTTATATATTTGTTTATTATTATTTATACACCCACATGGAATTGATATCGTGAATACCAGTTTAATCCATATTAATCCCTTTAAAAATCCATTTAATCCATTGTCCTTGTCGTTTTAATTTTCTTGTCTCTGCGGGAAAAAGAAATCAGAAAAAGTGAAAATTAATATATTCAAGCAATTATTTAAAAAGTATGGCTATCCATGGTGGAAAAGAATAGGATTTTGGTGGACTATTGTAATAGCTGCCTTTGTAATTATATATATAAAATTCTGGTAAA
>JAUVVT010000315.1 GCA_030604505.1 bacterium
GCACTTGACGGGGGACCCGAGACATCCGAAATGGAAAAAGAGGCGGTTCAGGAGCTTGCGGGGATGCTTGGATTCAGAAAATATCTTGGACACCTGACAAGCAGCGGGACTATTGCAAATCTTGAAGCATTGTGGATTTCAAGGTTAATTTCTCCTGATAAATTCATCGCATTCAGCAGGGAATCTCACTATACCCACAGACGGATGTGCGAGGTTATCGGAGCGAAATTTATCGAGATTGATGTCGACAGCTGCGGGAAGATTGATATTTCTGACCTAAAAGAAAAACTGGAAAGATACCCGGTCGGGACTGTGGTTGCCACCGCGGGAACCACGGGACGAGGGGCTGTCGACCCGATACACAGACTCGTTGAATTAAGAGAGGATTATAATTTCAGGCTGCATATCGATGCAGCTTATGGTGGATATTTTATATTACTAGCCGCCGGGAATGAAAAACTGGTGGAACCGGAGCCCTTTTTAAGTATATCGCAATGCGACAGCGTGGTTGTCGACCCTCACAAACACGGATTACAACCGTACGGGTGCGGCTCAATAATCTTTAGGGAACCATCCGTCGGTAAATTTTATAAACACGATTCACCGTATACATACTTTACATCAAAAGAGCTTCATCTCGGTGAAATAAGTCTTGAATGTTCAAGAGCAGGCGCTGCTGCGGCCGCATTGTGGCTCACAATGAAATGCTTTCCTTTAAAACCGTATGAGGGTATGGGGAAAATACTTGCTAAAACAAGGAAGGCAGCACTAAAATGGGCTGAATTGCTCAATCAAAGCAAATACTTTGATATACTCTCTCCTCCTGACCTCGATATAATCGTGTTTTTCCCAAGACCAAAGGACCTTAGAGCATCCCTGATAAGTGAGTTATCCGAACAACTGTTCAATTCTGCAATGAATAACAGGGATTTTCCTGTATATTTGGCAAAACTGAACTTAGCTTCTGAAGATGTTCAGAAGAATGTCTCTGAACTAACTGCCGACCGGGAATATACTACACTGCTTCGGAGCTGTTTAATGAAGCCGGAACATTTAGACTTTATCCCGGAACTGCATAATTATCTGGAAAATTTGCTAAAAGATATTTTGAAATCAAATAGTAAATAGGCAAAAGGGAATGGGATAATTGAATTATTTATGGCAATTGGATAATTTTTCAAATCGTAAAATGAGGGCGAAGGTGAAGAACACCTTCGCCAGCAGAAAACTTGTTTCGGAATCTATTGTTTATTATTTAATTAGATGCTGAAACAAGTTCAGCACAAGGTTCAGGACAGGTTTCAGGATGACAGGTTTGCAGTGTTAATTTGAAAAATAAGTAACTATAAATTTGCCAAAGTTTCGTTTTTAGTTAATTTAATAATATAGGAAATATAATGATTATTGAATATATAGATTTGAGTCATACTATTAATGATAAAATATCTATTTTTCCATCGATTCCCGCGCCGAAGATTACACCGTTTTTTACTCATACGGATTCGAAGTTATCGGGAAAGTATAAAGATTGTTCCTGCGAAGTAACCAAGGTTGAATTTGTTACCAGTATCGGCACATATTTGGACTCGCCATTCCATTTCAATCCTGATGGAAGAGATATCAGCCGTCTCGAGTTAAAGGAGTTGATATTGGAAGGAATATGCATTAAGCCTGGAAACAGCGAAAACAAATATATAAATATCGATATTATTAAGGATATGGAGCTAAACAATAAGGCACTGCTGATTTATACCGGATTTGATAAATACTGGGGGAAGAATGAATATTACAATCATCCGTATCTGTCAAGAGATTCAGCAAATTTGCTGCTCGATAAAAAGGTCAAACTTGTTGGAATCGATACGTTGATACTCGACAATCCAGCGGATAAAGAAAGACCCGTTCATAATCTGCTGTTGAATAATAATATATTTATTGTAGAAAATCTCAAGAATTTAGGTAAAATCGCTGATAAGGATTTTACATTTTTTGCAGTTCCTCCAAAAATAAGCAGGACCGCAGCATTCCCGGTCAGGGCGTTTGCAATTATGAAGCATTAATCTTATAAATGATAATGTTCTTTTAAAATTTAAAATGGCGAGGTGAAGAACACCTCGCCACGCATGTAAAAGTTGTGTTGGTGACAACACCAATACAACGCTATATATCTGTTTATTTACTTTCTTTTGAAAAAGAAAGTAACAAAGAAAACTTTCTATAGAGGTCTTGGCTGTCCGGGCATCGGGATTGGACGGACAGATATTTGCCTAAATTCAAGTTTTTTCGGGAAAAGGTCAAGATTAGAGTTCATCATTTCATCCCATGTAACCTCTTTTCCCGTATAGGCGGATTCTCTTCCAATAATAGCAGTCATTACGCTTTCAGCGACATTATTTGCTTCATTTAACGGACTGCCGTTTCTGATACTCTCAATAAGGTCTGTATGTTCCTGAACATATTGATTTGGCGATTTTCCTTTGAATTTCCATTTTTTTGTTCCGATGATTTCACCCTTCGGGTCACTCTTTCCCTTTGTTCCCACGATGAACTCACTAACTCTATTATCACATTTTGGCATCTGTCTGCAGATACTCATGACGTGTATACCGTCAGGATATTCGTAGTCAACTGCGAAATGGTCATAAATATTCCCGAATTTTTTCTCTATGCGAACCTGGCGCCCTCCAACTCCCAGCGCCTTGACCGGATGGGTTCCAAGAACCCATTTTATGACATCGATATTGTGGATATGCTGTTCAACGATATGGTCTCCTGAAAGCCAGCAGAAATAATACCAGTTACGAATCTGCCATTCCATATCAGTCCATCCCTCATCTCTTCTATGAGGGAATGTTTTTTCGTGATATCCTGTATCTCCAATCCAGTAGCACTGTCCGGATACAATATCTCCTATTTCTCCGCCGTGGATTCGTTTTATTGTTTCTACGTAAGATTTCTGATGCCGCCGCTGTGTTCCTGCGACAATCCCGAGTTCTTTTTGTTTTGCTTTTTTACCTGTTTCGATGATTTTTCTTACACCGACGGGGTCGACTGCTACCGGTTTTTCCATAAAAACATGTTTTCCTGCGTTGACGGCTGCTGTAAAATCGTCGGGGCGAAAACCGGGAGGTTCTGCAAGAATCACATAGTCTATGTCTGTTTCAAGAATATTATTGACGGCATTAAATCCGGAAAAGCAGTGGTCATCTTTTACTTTATATCCGGGAAGAGGTCCTCCCCTACGCTTTGGGTCGGTCAAGAGTTTCTTACATTTTTCTATTCTGTCGGGAAAGAGGTCAGCCAGTGCAATAAGCTCTACGTTTGGGGCTGAATTGAGGCAATCATCCGCAGCTCCGGTTCCTCTTCCCCCGCAGCCGATTAAACCGACCTTGATTGGCTTGACATCTTTTGCGCACGATGTGTGAACAA
The DNA here is from genome assembly GCA_030604505.1 of bacterium. Taxonomy (GTDB): domain Bacteria; phylum SM23-31; class SM23-31; order JAUVVT01; family JAUVVT01; genus JAUVVT01. The sequence goes on from JAUVVT010000315.1 coordinate 3,430, forward strand.
ATGGAAATCCAAAAATTACGGTAGATGCAGCCGCCGCACCTGATATGACAAACTTGCGCCGTGCTATTTTGCTATGTTTTTTTTTAATCATTTTTGTTCTCCTTACCTAATATCAAGTATTGTCAAAATTTAACCACAGAGAACACTGAGAAAATATTTAACATCAATGAGTTAAGGGAAATACTATTCTCTCCTCTCTGTGTGCTCTAAATTATTAATCTCTTTATGCCTTTTTTCAATAAATCTACATTAAAATTAATTAATAATGCAATTCGGTAGTGTCCGGTTAAAATACAATACAATAAAAATTATATAATATCATAATGTCATTCCCGTGAAAACGGGAATCCATAATTTCAATAATCACACCAAGTTTAAA
>JAUVVT010000201.1 GCA_030604505.1 bacterium
ATTTCCTCTTTCAAAAGCTCCTAAATCTGGTCCCTTGCCTTTATAATCTTCATTAAATCCGGGAATTAAAATTCCTGCATCGATCAGAGGATTAGAAATAGCAATAACCTTACCGGAGACCGTCCGTTTTTTCCCCTTGAGGATAGTGGTTGTTTTTCCATACTTTATCATTGTTGTATTCGGAGCCAAGTACCACTCGAGCCCATACGACCTGACGAATAGAGATTTTCTTGCAATTAAATTTATGCCATTTTTTTCATGACCAGAATCCGTGAGAATTCCGGTAAAATGGTCGTAATCAAAGTCATTTGGGATTTTTGGTTTTCTTCTTCCAATCAGCAAACCCGGGCAATCAAATATATTATTTCGTGTTATAGTATTAGAGCAAAGACCTCCCCCGAATACACTGAAAGCGCCTTTTGGCTGAAGTGCTGTATTGTGAAAGACATATCTTCTACCACCACCAAATTCTCCTCTTTCTCCTACTTTGAGCATATTAACACCGATGGGATTTTTATGAGTACGGCGGCTTAGACCAAATATATTTCTGAAAATATATAATGGACCTTTTGAGGTGGCAGCACTTGCAATATGGACAAATGTATGGTGGATATAATTTCCCCAGATTCTGACATTCATATTTGCGCCTTCAGCTTCAATTGCATCGTCCCATACATTTGAAATGATATTTCCGTATATATCGGAATCTCTGTTAGGATTGCCTTCAAAACTAAAATTACTTCCACCGCCGACAGCATCATTATAGCCGTGGTCTTCTGTTGAAAAGATATCATTGTAACGTATGATATTTCCGCCTTTTGAGTTTATGAGTGTTACAGCCTGCGGTCCGCTCGGATGTCCTGTATCCCAATCATTGGTTGCTCCGCGGGGATTGTCTATCTGGTTTCGCTGAATGATAAGTCCTGCTGCACCTTTTTCTGCACGTATTGCATCTCCGGCGCGTGTATTGCCGAAAGACCTCGGACCCCCGCATCCGCCCCAGAATGTAATCCTGCAGTCTTCAATAACTATATCATGAACACCTTCTTTTATTAATATTCCGTTAACTGCGGCATTCTTTAATTCAAGCCCTCTCACAATTACATAGTTTGCTTCTATGACGATATTATTATCCGTGGAATTTTCGGGGTCGTTGATATATTTTGCACCGGGGGCGGGTGTGACAAGATGCCAAGCGTTGGGTGTGCCTGATTCTGTAATATGAAGTACTTCATCTGTTATACCATTATCAAGATAAGTTGTCTTGCCAATTGGAATATCTTCACTACGCGTTCGAGCCTGGAATGTAATCTCTCTACCTCCGCAATTTAAGCGGACGTCATATTCAGTTTCAGGCGAAAGCCCGACGATACTGCCCCGATATTCGCTATCTCTTTCATCGAACCACAGCGGGAGAACTTCTTTCCATTCAGCTGTGCCGAATTTTCTATAACTAACTTTACATTCTCCTAAGTTGTTTGAATCAACTTTATAATAAATCCCAAGACATTCAAACGTAGCCACTGCATAAGGATTTTTGCCTGTTGGAATCATAAACCTATTGTCAGCAGCAGCAGAATAGTTATTAACGAATGAAAAAACTAAAATTATTGAAATTGCCAAGATATTTAATAAATTCTTTTTCACTTATTTAACCTCTACACAAAAAGTTGTTATTATTTTTAATTATTTTGTTGCAATTCCCATGGAGCATAAATTACAGGCTCGACTGCGTGCCGCCCGAATTTGATTGGAGGATTGCCTATTTCAAATGCTCCCAGATCAGGTTTCTTCCCTTTATAGTCATCATTGAATCCGGGGATTAAAACTCCTGCGTCAATTAGTGGATTGGGAACGGTAAAAACTTTATCGGTAACCGTCAATTTTTTGCCATAATGTTCAGTTGTTGTTCTTCCCCATTTTATTGTTGTAGTTGTCGGCGCCAAATACCATTCGAGACTGAACGACCTGACGAATGATACTCTTGCTCTTATACCGTGTTCTTCGTAACCGGGAACCAGATGAATTCCATTAAAAAGGTCATAATCAAAGTCGCTTGGAATTATTAGCTTTCTTCTGCCGGTCAGAGTTCCCGGGCAGTCAAATATGTTGTTTCGAGTAATTGTATTAGGGCAGGGGTGGCCGCTGAATACGCTGAATGCTCCTTTTGGCTGGAGGGCGGTATTATGGAAAACGTATCTTCTTCCGCCGATATAGGGATCTCTTTCTCCAATTTTGATCATACTTCCGCCGATGGGATTTTTATGGGTACGGCGGCTTAAACCAAATACGTTCCTAAAAATATACAGGGGTCCTCTTGAAGTGGCAGCGCATGCGATATGCTGATATGTATGGTGTATGTAGTTGCCCCAGATTCTTACATTCATATTCGCTCCCTCAGCCTCAATTGCATCATCCCATACATTTGAAATGATATTTCCATAAATATCTGAATCCCTGCATGGACTTCCCTCAAAACTGTAATTGCTTCCGCCTCCAATTGCATCATTGTAACCGTGGTCTTCTGTTGAAAAGATATCATTATATCGTATGATATTTCCACCTTTTGTATTTATGAGTGTTACAGCCTGGGGTCCGCTCGGATGTCCAGTATCCCAATCATTGGTTGCTCCGCGGGGATTGTCTATCTGGTTTCGCTGAATGATAAGTCCTGCCGCACCTTTTTGTGCACGTATTGCGTCTCCGGCACGAGTATTGCCGAAAGACCTCGGACCCCCGCATCCACCCCAGAATGTAATCCTGCAGTCTTCAATAACTACATCATGAACACCTTCTTTTATTAGTATTCCGTTAACAGCGGCATTTTTTAATTCAAGCCCTCTCACAATTACATAGTTTGCTTCTATGACGATATTATTATCTGTGGAATTTTCGGGGTCGTTGATATATTTTATACCGGGGGCGGGTGTTACAAGATGCCAGCCATCAGGTTCGCCGGATTCAGTGATGGTAAGTGTTTCATCCGTAACACCACCTTGAAGAAAAGTGGTTTTGCCGACAGGAAAATCTTCACTGCGGGTTTTTGCCTGAAATATAACTTCTTTGTCTCCGCAATTTAAGCGGACGTCATATTCAGTATCAGGCAAAAGCCCGACAATACTGCCCCGATATTCGCTATCCCTTTCATCGAACCACAGCGGGAGAACTTCTTTCCATTCAGCTGTGCCGGATTTTCTGTAACTGGCTTTGCATTCACCATAGTCTTTTGAATCAACTTTATAATAAATGCCAAGGCATTCAAATGTAGCTACGGCATGAGGATTTTGAGCGGAGGGTATAACAAAACTATTACCGACAGAACCTGCAGACTTGAAAATTACTATGAAAAGAAACGATATAGTGATTGACATAATAAAAAGTAAACGTTTTAGCATTTTTGAATCCTTTCTTTTTTATTGTTAAAGAGTCAGAAATTCACAAGTTCCGAAATTTTCACGGATCTTTTCTCTTCAACGCTGTGATAACCGGCAATTCCGGTTAGTATTGACATTACGCCTGCACGGAGTCCGGCGGCTTGATTTAATGGGTCAGGCACATTTAGTTTGAATATCATATCTTTTAATTTAGGGTCTGCTCCTCCGTGTCCGCCTGTTGCATGATGGATGTCGATAACCTGACTTTTGCCAAAGTTTTTAGTTATACGAATTTCTCCGAGTCTTGATTCTTTCCAAGGCTGTCTTTCCCACATGCGGACATCCAGACGTCCCTTTGTCCCATTAAATCCGACCTTGCATCCTTCATAAGGCATAAATGCATTGAGCGAATATGACATAAGGACATCGCTGTTGTATTTTACAGTCACAGCCATTGTATCCCAAATATTGATTGCATTGCGGAAGACACATGCGTCACGAAAATATCCATCTTCTTTTTCGGCTTTGGTATAGAGGTCAACATACCTTTGATTTTTTGTAATATCCCAGTAGAATTCGCATTTGTCTTTATATCTGCAGAGTCTGCAGTTTTTACCTCTAAATGCACCGTTTTTTCCATATTTTTGAAGCTCTCCAAAAGCAAAAACCTCAACGGGCTCTGCATCAAGCCACCAGTTGACAAGGTCAAAATGATGAGTAGCCTTGTGTACAAAGAGAGATCCAGATTTTTCTATAAAAGCGTGCCATCTTCTAAAATAATCGGCTCCATGACGGACATCCAGATACCAGTGAAAATCCAGAGAAGTTATTCTCCCGATATCTCCCGATAAAAGAACTTCCTTTGCTTTTTCGTGCACGGCACCGTATCTGTAATTAAATGTAACTATTATCTTTTTTCCTGTTTTCTTTTGTGCGTCGATGATTGCCTGACACTGCTTTTCATCTGTTGCCATCGGTTTTTCTGTAATTATGTCACTTCCGTATTCCATTCCTTTAATAATATATTTATAATGGGTAGAGTCAACTGTTGTAACTATTAAAATATCCGGTTTTGTTGTTTTCATCATTTTGTCGAAATCGGTGAATGTTGGAGCATCTGTTCTGATTCTTTTTTTTGCTTCCTCAAGTCGCACTTTATTGGGATCACACAAACCGACCATCTCAACATAATCCTTCCAGTCATGAATAAGGTTTCTTCCCCACATGCCTTCGCCTCTATTACCGGTACCTATGAGTGCTATTCTCTTTTTTTTGACAGCTTGTTTTCCGTATGCAGATGACTGCTTGATGAGAGGGGCAACTGAAACAGCTGCTGCTGTTGACATTGCTGCACCTAAAAATTTTCTTCTTGAGAAAGTGTTTTTCTTATCAGTCATAATCGTAACCTCCTTTTAACTTTGTGCGATTTTTTATAAGAAATTAAATTATAAAAATAACTGGATTGTTTCTGATTTTTATATTAGTTTTGTTTCATTCAGCATTCTTTTTAGGAAGCTGAGATTTCGCCTCATAACATCAAACAATTCGTTTCTTGTAATTCCTTCTAATTTTCTTCTTCCTCTGTCTGCACCGCCTAAAGGGAATTCAAAATGCGTAGAGATTGGACCTGAGAATCCGCTATTTTTG
>JAUVVT010000206.1 GCA_030604505.1 bacterium
AGTACCAATTGGTCTGTTTGTATCCTGCAGACCCACCCTTGCTCTGCGGACAGCATCGGAAACAGCTTCAACAGCCTCATCCTGTCCAAGCACCCTTTTTTTAATATTCTCCTCCATATTAAGTAATTTTTCCTTTTCACTTTCGAGCATTTTTGAAACAGGAATCCCAGTCCATTTTGCAACAACCTCTGCTACATCCTCTTCACTAACTTCTTCCTTCAGCATCATTCTATTTTTCTGGATTTCGTTCAGTTTTTCACTTTCGAGTTTCAATTTATTTTCTAGTTCGATAAGTACCCCGTATTTTAGCTCGGCAGCACGTGTATAGTTTCCTTCCCGCTCCGCTTTTCCCTGTTCGATTTTTGCGTTTTCGATTTCTTCCTTGAGTTTTCTTATTTTAGTTATCGAGCTTTTTTCAAGGTCCCAGTGAATTCTAAGCGAATTGCTCTCTTCACGCAGTTCCGCTAATTTTTTATTTATATCATCAAGTCTCTTTTTTGAGGACGTGTCTTTATCCTTTTTTACTGCTTCCTTTTCAATTTCAAGCTGCTGAATCTTTCTATCAACTTCGTCGAGTTCTTCAGGCTTACTATCAATCTCTATCCTCAGGCATGATGCCGCTTCATCTATAAGGTCGATTGCCTTATCCGGTAAAAACCTGTCAGTAATGTATCTATGTGAAAGAACAGATGCCTGAATAAGTGCATTATCCAGTATTTTGACGCCGTGATGAACCTCATATTTTTCTTTAAGTCCCCTGAGTATCGAAATTGTATCTTCAACCGACGGCTCGGCGACTATTACTTGTTGAAATCTCCTTTCCAGAGCAGCATCTTTCTCGATATATTTTCTGTATTCATTAATTGTCGTAGCACCGATACATCTCAGTTCACCCTTTGCCAGAGCAGGTTTCAGCATATTGGAAGCATCCATAGATCCTTCTGCCGACCCGGCTCCGACAAGAGTATGCAGTTCATCAATAAAGAGTATAATTTCTCCATCGGCTTCTGTTATTTCTTTTATAACAGCTTTTAAGCGGTCTTCAAATTCACCGCGGTTTTTTGTACCCGCAATTAAAGAACCGAGGTCAAGTGCGACTATTCTCTTCGTTTTTAGATTCTCAGGTATGTCTTCTTCGATGATTCTTTGTGCGATTCCCTCAGCTATTGCAGTTTTACCGACTCCGGGCTCTCCGATAAGCACAGGGTTATTTTTTGTCCTTCGGCTTAAAACCTGAAGAATCCTTCGTATCTCATCATCTCTTCCTATTACGGGATCGAGTTTCCCTTTCCTTGCAAGTTCATTTAAGTCTCTTGAATATCGCTTTAAAGCCTGATACTTTGCCTCTGGATTCTGGTCGGTTACACGATGTGTGCCGCGAATCTCCTTTAATGCCTTGAATATATCGCTTTTCTTTATATTATACGACTGGAATAAATCTTCAAAAAAACCACCCTTCTCATGTGTCACAGCAATCAGAAGGTGCTCATTGCTGATATATTCGTCGTGGAGTTCCTCAGCCGTTTTTAAAGCAAAATCAAGAACATTTGACGACCTTGAAGATAAATAAATATTTCCAATCCCGCCTCCCGATACCTTCGGAAACCTCTTTAACTCTTCTTCAAGCCGTGTTTTTATAAGTTCGGGATTTATTCCGAGCTTTTTCAGAATCGAACCGACAATACCTGTTTCATCTCTCAGCATACCCACAAAGATATGTTCGGGTTCAATCTGCTGATGGCTGTAACTTTCCGCAATCTTTTGAGCAGCAGCAAGAGATTCTTGCGCCTTTATAGTAAATTTATCTATGCTTATCAAATCTCATCACCCCTTATTTCTATTTACGATCTACAAATTTATTTATTTGTCGTTTTTACTTCGTAATTTATCGTTAGTAAATCGTAAATTTTATTTCAGACAAACATTAACAATATACAAAATACAAAGTTTATGTCTTTTTTGATGTTTTCTTTTTTGCCTTTTTTACTGTTTTTTCTTCAGCTTTTTCTTCAACCTTTTCTTCTACATTTTCATCTTTCTTTTTTGGCAGACTTATATTTAGTACACCGTCTTCGAGATTCGCCGAAATGTTTTTCTGGTCAATTTCAGAAGTTAATTTAAATTTTCTGAAATACCTTCCGCCTTCAATCTCCTCAAAAAGAATATTTTTCTTGATAGTTTTTTTCTCCTTTTCTTTTTTCATTTCTTCAATACAGAGCTCATTATCAATAACCTTAACAGCAATATCACCGTTTTTCATTCCGGGAATATTGAACATCAGAACATAATCATCCTTATTCTCGTATATATTGACCGGTGGGGAGAGAATAACTTCTCTTTCAATAACCTTTCTCAATCCACCTTTTAAATGTCTTGGTAGTTCTTCTTTCAGACTCTTTTTAAATGTATTATTCTCTTCTTCCTTTTTTTTTCTGGGCATTATATTTTCCTTTTTTTATTATTGTGTTTATAAATTAAGCACTTTTGCCGAATTAGATTTTATTCATCGACTACTTCAAAGTCGGCGTCTTCAACTTCTTTTCCGTCTTTTTTCTTTTTACCTTTGTCTTCTGTGCCGGCTGATGATGTGGTTTCGGTTTCCTTAGCCTGCTGCTGCGCAGCAGCCTGATACATCTGCTGAGAAGCTTCATTCCATATTTGATTCAGAGCATCGACACTCGAACGAACCTCTTCGTTATTGCTGCCTTTTAACGCCTCTTTTACCCTTCCAACACTTGCTTCTAAGCGTGATTTCATATTTGAATCAAGTTTATCACCATAATCCTTTATATTTTTCTCTGTCTGGTAAACGAGCTGGTCAGCCTGATTTTTCAAATCAATTTCTTCTCTTTTCTTCTTGTCTTCGGATGCATGTGCTTTAGCCTCCTGTCTCATTTTTTCTATTTCCTCTTTTGTGAGTCCGCTCGATGCTTCAATTCTGATATTTTGTTCTTTGCCGGTTGCTTTGTCTTTAGCATTCACGCTCAAAATCCCGTTCGCATCTATATCGAAAGCAACCTCAATTTGCGGCATCCCCCTTGGAGTGGGCGGAATCCCGTCAAGATGAAACTTTCCGATAGTCCTGTTATATACAGCCATCTCTCTTTCTCCCTGCAGTACATGAATCTCAACAGAGGTCTGATTATCGGCAGCAGTGGAGAAAACTTCACTTTTCTTCGTCGGAATCGTTGTATTAGCTTCGATAAGTTTTGTAAAGACTCCTCCAAGAGTTTCTATTCCTAAAGAAAGCGGTGTAACGTCGAGCAGCAGCACATCTTTAACATCTCCCACTAATACTCCTCCCTGTATAGCCGCCCCAATAGCAACAACCTCATCGAGATTAACTCCCTTATGCGGTTCTTTTCCGAAAATATCTTTTACAATCTGCTGGACTTTTGGTATTCTTGTAGAACCTCCAACCAATATAACCTCATCAATGTCAGATGCTTTTAGTTTTGCATCTTTTACAGCTTTTTCAACCGGTCCGATTGTTTTCTGAAAGAGGTCGTCGCACAGCTGTTCAAATTTCGCTCTTGTTAATGTCATAACCAGATGTTTTGGTCCGCTTTCGGTTGCCGTTATGAAGGGGAGATTTATCTCAGTTTGAGCAGTGGATGAGAGCTCAATTTTTGCCTTTTCTGCTGCTTCTTTAAGTCTCTGCAGCGCCATTGGGTCACCCTTAAGGTCTATCCCTTCCTGTTTTTTGAATTCTTCTACCAGCCAGTCTATAAGTCTTTCATCAAAATCATCTCCGCCGAGGTGCGTATCTCCGTTTGTAGATTTTACTTCAAATACACCGTCTCCAATCTCAAGTATGGAAATATCAAATGTTCCGCCGCCAAGGTCGAATACTGCTATTTTTTCGTCCTTCTTTTTATCGAGCCCATAAGCTAAAGATGCAGCTGTGGGTTCGTTGATGATTCTTTTAACATCCAATCCTGCAATCATTCCGGCTTCTTTAGTTGCCTGTCTCTGGGCATCATTAAAATATGCAGGAACAGTGATAACGGCTTCGGTTACCTTTTGTCCCAGATAGTCTTCCGCAGTCTGTTTCATTTTTTGTAATACCATTGCGGATATTTCAGGGGGTGAATAAACCTTATCACCTGTTTTAACTCTGGCAACATTATTATCCCCTCTGATAACTTCGTAAGGAACCTGTCCTATCTCCTGCTCAACCTCATCATAAAACCTGCCCATAAATCTCTTTATTGAGTATACCGTATTTTCAGGATTTGTTATTGCCTGCCTTTTTGCCGGATGCCCAACAATCCTCTCACCGGTTTTGGTAAAACCTACAATTGAAGGTGTAGTGCGAAAACCTTCATTATTTTGAATAACGATAGGCTCACCACCCTCCATTACCGATACACAAGAATTCGTAGTACCCAAATCTATTCCTATGACTTTCCCCATCTTTTTATTCCTCCTTTTTTATGATTTATTTTTTTTACTAAATTTTATATACTATACTTATCTTTATCAATATAATATTATTTACAAATTTTATGCCAAGAAAAGTAAATATGCATATTTAATTGTTAATAAAAAACTTATGAATATTACATCTTAACAATACAAAAAACAAAAAGCTGCCATTATGACTTATTGTCGCCATAATGTCAGTGATGTTTTTAATTTAAGTCATCATATAAATCATTCATCACATCTGTCAGCGGCTCAGGCAATAAATAGATGCTGATAAATTAAAATTAAATATAATATAAAAAAATAGTTGCAATTTACATCAGAAAAATTTAAAATATTATATATTAATAATTTTATCGCAATTTTCAGTTGATAGTAATAGTTTGATTTTTATATGGTGAATATTGGTTAAACGGTAATTCAGCACGTCGGGACAAAACAATACATTTAAAACATAACCATATTGGTTCCAAATACCCCTTCTTGGAAATTAGGATCCAATCTACTTCTATTTGTGTAATCCGCATGAGATAC
>JAUVVT010000210.1 GCA_030604505.1 bacterium
AGATTTATTGAAAAAAGGCATAAAGAGATTAATAATTTAGAGCACACAGAGAGGAGAGAATAGTATTTCCCTTAACTCATTGATGTTAAATATTTTCTCTGTGTTCTCTGTGGTTAAATTTTGACAATACGAGAAAAAAAAGAAGGATAAAAAAATGAAAAAGGCAATTATTATTCTGATGATAAGCTGCGTATTTGTGTCCATTTTATTGATTGGTGGAATACTTCTGTATGGTGAGTATAAAACTCCAAATGAATTTAATTACGTCCGTGATTTAATTGAAAAAGAGAACTATCCTGCTGATTTGAAAACCAGATTAAAATTAAGCCTCGGTTCAGTTTGGCTTTATCCAATTAAATCGGTCGTTCACATAATAGACACAGAAGATAAAATAGATTCATATCTCGATGAGGTTAATAAAATCCAGGTTGGGATTTATAAAATTAAAAATACTAATCGCTCATCCCGGTTAAAAATACCGCACGATGTAAAAAAGATATTGCATAACTCAGGGTGGGAAAATTTTATCAGTGTTAGAGAAAAAAACAAGACTGTCGAATGTTATTACAAATCAAGGAATGAAGAAATTTTCAGTATCTACGTTATTCTCTTAAATGGAGAAAATTTGATAATCAGCGAAATAGATGGACGATTAGACCAAATTATCGAAAAAGCCATCCAGGAATATGATTTGCAGTTTAAAGATATGCTTTAGCAATTTTTAATTCTAAATTAAAAAAGGCGGTAAGTTGATATAATCTTTATAAACCTACCGCCTTTACCGTTTAGAAACTACCGGTTATCCATATTTTACCATTAATTTACGGTAATTTCTTTGGCTTTTACTTCTTCAGCCTTAGGGAGAACAACCTTCAATATACCATCTTTATAAGAAGCATCTATTTTATCTTCCTTAACCCCTTCCGGTAAAGAAAATGACCTGCAGAATGAACCGTATTTTCTCTCTATAAGATGAGAATTCTCTTCTTTCTTTTCATCCTCTTCTTTTCTCTCGCCGTTTATTGTCAGAGAACCATCCTTAAATGAAATTTTTATATCCTCTTTTTTCATTCCGGGGATTTCAGCTTCTACAATGTAATTTCCTTTATCCTCTCGAAGATTAGTAACAGGTTTCCACTCAAAAGGCATTAATTCCGTATTTCTTCCTCCAAGACTAAGAAAGTTTTCAAAAAGCCTGTTAAACTCATTAGTCAAACCATCAATTTCTCTAAAAGGTCTCCATCTTACTAATGTCATTTTAAACACCTCCTCTTAATTTATCATCTGTTGTTGATTTAATTTCTACTTTATTAACATGCAAATTATATGCCATTCTCCTTTTAAGTATCTAAATCATTAATATACAATAAATTATTAACGATAATTTCTAATTAGTACTGTAATGTCATTTTGGCATAATGCAAGTCATAATGGCATTTATTTGAATATTTGAGATTTTTCTAAAAATAAAAATTACTAAATTTAAAAGATTAATTGATTTTGACTGATAAAAGATTTATAATTAAGATAGGATGTTTATTATTTGTTGTAAATATGAGAGCATTAACACCAGAATAATGTAGTATAATTTATGAGAATATAATTATGTTTAAAAAAGACATTTTGGGCGAAAGGTTTCAAGCTTCTATTAAAAGAGAAGAAAGAAAACTTTTAGGGCAGTTTTATACGCCTGAAGAAATAGTTGAATATATAATCGAGCAGGTGGATTTGGATATTAATAAAAAAATCATTGATTTATCCTGTGGTTCGGGAAGATTTTTAATCAAGGCGTATGATTATTTGAACAAATTATACAGACAAAAAGGGATTCCTGAAAATAAAATTCATAAAACTATTTTGAAAAACAATCTTTTCGGAATAGATATTAATCCCTTTGCGACAGAATTAACCAAAATGAATTTGCTTCTAAAGGGAAAAGCATATTATACAGGGAAAACTAATATCTTTGAAGGCAATGCACTCATAAAAGAGGATTATTCCTATGATATTGACCTTTTTAAAGAAGAAGTCAATATGGAAAATTCTAAACCCAGGGGTATCAAGTTAAAAAATTCCCGGTTTGATATAGTGGTAGGTAATCCCCCTTACTTGAGCTATGGACTCAAAGGGACCGGGAAGCTCGAAAAGGATTGGTATAACTATTTAAAAAGAAACTATCCATATTCGGCGCAGTATAAAATAAGCTCCTATGCCCTCTTTATCGAAAGGGGTATCGAGGTTTTGAAAAACGGGGGTTACCTTGGATATATTCTGCCTGACAGCTTTCTGCTTGGAAAATATTTCTCTAATATAAGAAAATTTATACTCGATACCTGCAAGATTAAAGAGATTGTATTATTCGGAAAAGATTTTTGGAAATCCGGGTTTGTGGGAAAACCTGTCATAATTATCTTAGAGAAAGAGAAGGAAAAAAGCATACATGAAAATAATTATCTTAAATCATCACATTATACAAACATAAGGTCTTTTGTAGATAAAAAATATATATCTTATTCATACAAACAGAATTACTTCAGGAAAATAAAATATAACAGGTTCAGGTTATTCTTTGAACAAAAATTAAAAAATAGAATCGAAAAAATCGAAAGAGCAGAATATAGAATAAAGGATGTAATTTCATTCTCAAGCGGTATTATCGGAAAGGCTGGAAAAGAAAATATCATCAGTATGGAAAAAGTTAATAAAAACTGGTTTCCGGGACTTCATTCGAGTTCGGAGATCAACAGATATATTATAAATTATAAAAAAGGCTATATATCCTTTGAAACAGAAAAACTGAAAAGTGGTTTTAAAAAAGCTAAATATTTTGAACTAAAATTATTTTTAAGGCAGACAGGCGACAGTATAATAGCTGCTTATGACAGTAATAATCTTTTATGTCTGAATAATTTACATGTTGGCAACTTAATAAATGAAAAGTTTGATATTTTGTATATTCTTGCGGTATTAAACTCAAACCTAATCAATGAATATTATAAACTGACCAGTCTTGAAACCGGGAGAGCGCTTGCGCAGCTTGATATCGAAACAATCGAGGAAATTCCAATAAAATATACTGATACCAAGAGTCAGAAGTTTATTGCTGCTTATGTTCTTAATATTATATCACTTAAAAACAAGCTAAAGAAATATGACGACCCGAAAACCAAAGAAAAAATAAATAAACTTGAAGAATTGATTGAAAAAAAGATTACTGAAATTTATGGGATTAATTAATAATTTAAAGTTTTTCCCGCCGGAGACGGATTCTTTGAATTGCTTACTTCTTCTTCAAAAGAAGTAAGAGGATTTTTATATGTTTATTGATTATTCAAAAATTAAGGTTAAGGCAGGAGATGGTGGAAGCGGATGTTCGAGTTTCAGGAGGGAGAAATTTGTTCCATTTGGCGGTCCTGACGGCGGGAACGGAGGTAAAGGCGGGGATATAATTATAAAGACAAATTCAAATCTTGCGACCTTAATAGATTACAGATATAAGAAATCTTACAAAGCTAAAAGAGGACAGCACGGTCAGGGTAAGAATAAAAATGGTAAAAATGGAGAGGGTATAATTCTTGAAGTTCCCATTGGAACTGTTGTGAAGGAAGATGGAGAATTAATCTGCGACCTGATAGAAGACGCTCAGGAATTTATCGCAGCAAAAGGAGGAAGAGGTGGAAAAGGGAATGCAGTCTTTGCCACATCAACAGACCAGGCGCCTACTAAATGGGAAACAGGTCAAAAGGGTGAAGAAAAGGTTCTGGAGCTTGAATTGAAGGTTCTTGCCGAGGTTGGATTGGTGGGATTTCCCAATTCAGGCAAATCTACCCTTTTGTCAAAAATCTCAGCAGCAAAACCAAAAATTGCAGACTACCCTTTCACTACCCTGCATCCAAACCTTGGAACAGTTGCAAAAGATAGCTACCAGACATTCGTTGCCGCCGATATACCGGGATTAATCGAGGGAGCACACAAAGGCAAGGGGCTCGGAGACAAGTTTCTCAAGCATATTGAAAGGGCTAAAATTCTGGTTTTTTTAATCGAATCGGTCTCGAATGACATAAGCGGGGATTATAATAAATTATTGAATGAACTCGGAGCATTTAATGAAGAGATATTACAAAAGTCAAGAATTGTTGTCATTTCAAAAATTGACCTGATAAAAGATAAAGAAGGCATCAATATAAACCTTAACGATGAAATACCTGTAATAAAGGTATCCTCGTTTTCAGGTGAGGGTTTGGAAAAACTTATTTATACAATTTCAGGATTTCTTGGAGAAAAATAAACCGGGAGGAAATACTCTGTGTTTGACATAAGAGAAATGATTGCTCTTTTAGGAGTACCCGATGTGGGTCCCAACAGATTCCGAAAGCTTGTTGCACATTTGGGGAGTCCCGAAAATGTTTTTAAAGCATCAATTGGAGAAATACAAAAAGTTGATGGAATAAATCAAAAGATAGCTGAAAAAATAAAAAAGTTTGAAAAAGATAAATTTGTTGATGGACAGTTAAAGATACTGGATAAAACCGGGTCTAAAATAACTACTTACTGGGATGAAGATTATCCGGAAAATCTGAAAAATATCGACGACCCTCCGATTTATTTATTTGTTAAGGGTAAAATAGTCCCTGATGATAAATTTGCTATTAGCATAGTTGGTTCAAGAAAGCCGACTCAATACGGGAAAATTTCAGCGGGAAAGTTATCCGAAGAACTGGCAGAAAAGGGATTTACAATTGTCAGCGGGATGGCTTATGGAATTGATTCGATAGCTCATCAAGGCGCTTTAAAGGTTAAAGGAAGAACTATTGCTGTATTGGGATGCGGCATAGACATTATATATCCTAAAGAAAACAAATTCCTTTATAAAAAAATAACCGAAAATGGGGCTGTTATATCTGAATTCCCG
>JAUVVT010000157.1 GCA_030604505.1 bacterium
ATTACATTATCCTCGTTCAATGGGGATAATTGAAAGCGGCACCATCGTTTTTCTCCGTTTTTGTGTTTGATGAAGAATGTTCTCGCAGGCGGGTGGTCTGATTTAATATCTTTTTGCCATAATTCAAGTACTTCTGTTTTTAATGAAGGATCGGTAAATAGTTTTTCAATCGCTATTTCCAGTGTTGGTGCCTCTTTAATATCATATCCAATGAGTTTTTTCATTCCAGGGCTAAAAATTTTGAATTCTCCGTCTTTTCCTACTACTGCTATTCCATCATTTGAGTTTTGAAATATGGCTGTAATTAAATCCTTATCTTCGATTTTATATTTGGTTTTCATGATTTATCCTTTTTGCGTTTGGATTAAAATCATAAATATTTATTTAATAAAGCATTGGTAAAAATTAAAAAATAAGCTGTACAATCGGTTCAATTGGCAGTGTGGTGTATGTTTTTATTTTTTTTAAAATTATTTATTTTAAAAACCGGTTAAGCAAGAAACTTTTCTTAAAAACAATATCCCCAGCAAGGCGGGGGATATTGTATAGATGAAGTTTTCAGCCTCTTTTTTCAAAGAAATATAGTAGCGAAGCTAAATCAGCTTTATGCGTACCAGAGGCGTTCTCTTTTCATGCTGCTCGAAAGGACTTTTTTTGTGATGAGGACGTCTTCTTTTATCTGGAAATCGTACATTCCTATATTTATAAAATCTGCACCTTTTTCGAATGCATATTTAAAACCCCTTCTCGGTTCTGTTACGCCGGCACCCAAGACTTTGTATGCAATCCAGGGTTTATTTACTTTTTTCATAAATTCGATTGTTTCTTCGAGTTTTTCACAGTGATAATCGACTGTATTCAGGGTTTTAAAATGGAAATCAGGATTTATACCTTCTTTTTCAACTGCCATAGGCACTTCTAACATATGACTACCGACGCCTGCTATTAATCCGTTTTCTTTCATAAGCGATACAACCTTCCCGATCAGGTCAACACGATTGCCATTTTTTATAAGGTTGTCTCCGCAACCGCCCTGTATAAAAGCTCCGACGGCTCCATTATCAACTGCTTTTTTAACATTTGTAAAAAGGTCATGTTCATATGCGTCGCACTGTGCTATCCATTGAATTTTCCCACCTTCTTCTTTCCAATATTTATTTAGAATTCCTACGGTGTTTTCCTGACGGCTGCTACTTGCTACGTTTAATATGCAAGTATTTATTCCATTTTCTTCGCTTATTCGTAAGGTTTCAATAATTTTTTCATCTGTAAAGTAGTGTTGTAATAACGAGGAGACATAAATCAAATTTCTGCTGTGTGCATATCCGTTAATCAGGTTTCCGCCGCAGATTAACCTGCTGATTTTGACATTACCGATTTTCCCCATCGGTAAACTTTTAATGGAGTCTTTCGGCACTTTTAAGCCCGGCTTTCTTGTTGTTCTTGCTAATAAAGCCTTCTCTTCAAGACTTAAACCTGCCGAAATACCAGCTGATGTAATAATTGAATTTTTTAGGAATTTGCGACGATTTAAAAGTTTTGACATATTTAACCTCCCATTTATTTTTAGAGCGGTTAATTTAATTTCCTTTTTCAGAAGAAATAAGATTTATGCGCACCATGGGCGTTCTCTATCTAATTTGCTTGTGAGAACTCTTTTTGATATGAGAGCATCTTCTTTTACCTGGAAGTCGTACATTCCTATATTTATAAAATCTGCTCCCCAGTTGAAGGCATCTTTAAAACCTCTTCTTGGTTCGGTTACGCCGGCACCCAAAACCTTAAATGCAACCCAGGGTTTATCTACTTTCTTCATATATTCGATAACTTCTTTCAGGTTATCACATACATAATCGACCTTATTCAATGTTTTTACATAGAAATCGGGGTTTACGCCAGTTTCTTCGGATAATTTCACAACCTCCAATAAATGTGAGCCGACACCTGCAATCAATCCATTTTTCTTAATAAAGTCTACAATCCCTCCAATTAGGTCAGCTTTTCCATTCTTGTAATATTCTTTATCGATTCCACCCAGTTTATCAGCCTCGAAAGTTCCGTTATTTATATCCATTTGGTGCTTGTAAAAGTCATCGCCTACACCTCCCTGCATGTAAGCACCGATAGCACCGTTATCAATAGCCATCTGTATATTGCTTTTCAGGTCATTCACCTTTGGATACGTCTGTGCGATCCACTGCATCTTTCCGCCTTCTTCGTTCCAGTATCTTTTCAGGAGTTTAACAACACGTTCATCACATCGTAAAATTGCAGTGTTTATGCCGTTTTCTTCGCAAATCTTAAGGGTTTCAATGACTTTATCGTCGGTGAAATAATGTTTCAATAGTGAAGATACATATATTAGATTGCGTGCATGAGCAAAAAAGCTTATCAGGTTTCCACCACACATCAGTCTGCTGATGTCGTATTTTCCAATCTTTCCCATTGGCATTCCTTTGATAGAACTTTCCGGTACATTTACACTTGGTTTCCTTGTTGATTTTGCTAATAAAGCCTGCTCCTCTAAGCTTAAACCTGTTGAAACACCTGCGGATGTTATAATGGATTTTTTTAAAAAATTGCGGCGGTTTAAAAATTTTAACATTTTTGTCTCCTAATTGGCTATTTTATTTTAAAGTAAATATAATATATATATTATATGATATATAAACAATAAAAATATTCAAAAAGTTTTCTTTTATATTATTGTAAAGACTTTGGCAAATTTTGGAAATTTCTATGTATTTCAGGATTTTATTAGTATATTCAAGTGAAAATTAATTTAAACTTGGTGCACTGTCATTCCGATCCTGAAACGAGTTCAGGATGACAGGTTAGTATTATTTCAAATAAAACTATATATAATAAATTTGCCAAAGTCCTGTTATTGTATTAAAATCGGGAAAAATATTAATAAATGAACTAAAAAGCTTGATTTATTGTTAATAATTTAGTAAAATTCATAAAAAAATAGTCTAATAAGTTTTTCTGTTTAAATGAAGAATAATTCCTTTTTTATAACGACAGCAAAAATATTTATCTTTTTATCCGTTTTGAATATTGTTTTGATTAATACTCAATATTTTTGTCATTGTGATGAAGACTTATTAAATGTAAGTCAAGATGGTTGCTTTACATATGAACATCACCATAATCATACCGATATTAAGAGTGATCACAGTGGTGTTCATATTTTTTTTAATAATAGCTCTAATTCTGATGGTTTACAAATAATATTGGCCTATGATTCAACAGTAGATACAGATATTCATGACAAATATTATCCGCCTTTATTATTATGTAATTCCTTTATTTTTAAAAGGATAGAAGTTTCCAATTTGAAATTTATTCCACTTTATCTTGACCACTCAAGTCTTATCATTTAAATCTTCTTTATATGCTTTATCTGTTTTTAATTTTTATTTTATTATCAAGCAAAGTTTGAAAACAATTTTACATTTTTAATTAGATTTTCTCCCTATTTTTTCAGAAGTGTAAAATAAAAAATTAATTCGGGAGGACTATTTAATAATTAAAAAGCAAATTGGCAACAAACCCAATGTATTGCTTAATAAGGGGAACATTATGAAAGGGATAAGAGATGAGGATTTTAAAAATTATAACCATACTTTCAGTATTATTTTATTTTTCTTTTTTTTGTTCGAATAAACCGGAAGAAGAACCGATTCAAAAAAGCACTTTAATTCTTGGAGCAGAAAATGATAATCACAAAGATGAAACGGAACATAATGATGTACATTTAACCGATGAGATGATTAAAAAGTTGAACCTTGAGTTTGACAAAGCAAGAATGAGGGAAATAAAAAGATTTATATTGGCGCCAGCTAAAATAACACCAATAAAAAATCTGGAAGCATTTTTAGGTTCAATAATCGATGGGAGAGTTCAAGATATATTTGTTAATCAGGGAGATTACGTCAAAAATGGGCAAATTCTGGCAAAAATTGTAAATTTCCAAATAGCCGAGATAAAAGGGGAATATCTAAAATCAAAAGCAGAATTTGAATATACAAAAGGAAATCTCCAGAGGATTAAAAGTTTATTTGAAAGTAATATATCATCGAAAAAGTCATTCCTTTTAGCACAGGCAGAATTTGAAAAGGCTAAAGGTGAATTTCTTGCTGCCCGTGAGAAACTTGCTTCTATTGGATTAACTGATGAAGTTATAGTTAGATTGGGAGAAAATGAAAATATAAATCTACCGACTTTAGAGATAAAAGCACCTATTTCTGGGAAAATAATTGAAAGAAATATAACCGTTGGCGAGTATATTGAATCCACGGAGAATCTTTTCAGAATTATTGACATTTCTAAATTGTGGGTTGATGCGGATATTTATGAGAAGGATATTCCCAAGGTAAAATTAGGTCAAAAAGTCGAAGTGTTTACTAAGGCTTATCCAGATAAGATATATGAAAGTGAAATTATTTACATAGGTGATGTTCTCAGCAGCGATACTAAAACCATCACTGTCAGAACAATTCTGAGTAATCCTGAAAATATTTTAAAACCTTATATGTTTTCAACTGTAAAAATTTATTATGAATATGGGGAAAGTCGATTTACAGTTCCCATTTCTGCTGTAGAAAACAATGCTGAGGAAAAATTTGTTTTTGTGGTTGAGGATGACAATGTTTTTGAAAAAAGAAATGTTACATGTGGAATTGAGTCAGACGGCTTAACAGAAATAATAGCAGGACTGGAGGAAGGGGAAAATGTAGTTATAAAGGGCTCCTTCATTCTTCGCTCTGAACTTGAAAAATCAAAGTTAGAAGGCGGACACGTTCATTAAAAATGATTTAATGTTTTTTGTGTAACATTTTAAACAAAAAAATTGCGAATTACAAAAATATACTAAAGATTTTCCTGAATTTTTTTGGAGAAGTCGATGATTGAAAAAACTATTACGTTCTTTATTCGGCAGAGAATTTTTGCAATGATATTGTTTTTCATCATTACTATATTTGGAATATATTCATATCAAAAATTACCAATCGATGCCTTTCCTGATGTTTCTCCTGTTTTGGTAGAAATATTTACCGAGGCATCCGGTCTTGCCCCAGAGGAGGTAGAAAAACTAATATCCTATCCAATAGAAGTTGCGATGAATGGTCTGCCCGATGTTACAAGAATTAAATCTGTTTCTGATTTCAGTATATCTACAGTATCTGTATATTTTAAAGATAATGTTGATATATACTTTGCAAGACAACTTGTTTTAGAAAGACTGCAGATGGCAAAGAGTCAAATACCGGAAGGGATTGGTGAACCGGAAATGGGTCCTATTGCAACCGGTATGGGTCAAATCTACCAGTACATTGTTGAAGGTGAAGGATATGATTTAATGGAATTACGTTCAATTCAGGACTGGATTGTAAAATATCAACTTCAAACAATCCCCGGCGTAACGGAAATACTCAGTTTCGGGGGCTATGTTAAACAATTTCAGATTAAAGTGGATCCCGACCTCCTTTTAAAATATGATATACCATTTTGTGACCTGATTGAAGCGGTTAAATTGAATAATCTTAACGTGGGGGGAAGTTATGTAGAGAGGGGCTCTGAAGAATTTCTTGTGAGAGGTCTGGGATGGATAAAAAACGTTGACGATATTAAAAATATTAAGATTACTACCAGAAACGGAATTCCTATTTTTATAAAAAATGTTGCTGAGGGAACCCTTGGCCCAAGAATAAGAAGGGGAGTAG
>JAUVVT010000180.1 GCA_030604505.1 bacterium
CACCTCCATTTGTCATTCCCGTGAAAACGGGAATCCATAACTTCAATAATCACAATAAGTTTAAAAAATACTGGATTCCTGCTGGAGTTTATCCCGTACTTGATACGGGGTAGGAATGACATGTCCAATATTTTAATTATTTAAGTTCAAATCAATTATAAAAGAATGTATAAATAAAACATTATATTTCAATATGATATAAAATCTAAATTTAAAATTAATCGGACACTACTGACTAATTTTAATGATTATTTATAAAATATTCAAGTAAATTATAAGATAAATCCTCAATCAAACATATTAGAGATATTCCTCTTTGAGAGATTTATTGAGATATTCTTATCCACTTCAACTTCCACAAACCATACATTGGAACCTATAAAATTTCCCTCAATAGCATATAAAAAATAATTGCCTTTCAGAATATTATCAAATCTGTATCTCCCCCTATCATTTGTTTTCGTTAAAACCATAAAATTATCATCGAGCAGTTTCCCAAATAAATTATTATATTCCTGCCTCTTTGAGGCAAAGTCTTCAAGCATATTAATGTATTTTCTATATGTTTCGTCTCTGTCTTTTTTCTTTATTTCGTATTTCTTTTTTAGTTCGCTATAAGTTCTACCTCTGGTATTGAACGCTTCCATCTTTTTTAGCATCAGAAAATCTCTGTCCGCCATCTCTGCTTTTTCATTCATTGAAACTTTTAAAATTTTTATCTCTTCTTCAACTGGAGCAACATTGTTTCTATAGTCTTCTCTTATATCCTCCAGTTCATATTTTATCGCACCTTTGATAAGATAGATTGTCATATCCTTTACCGGTCTGACTTTATCTCCGTCAATCTCAATATATACAACGCCTTTTATTGATGTGGTTTTTTGAAAATATTTGAAAACATTAACGCATAAAAAAGCAAAAACAACAACAATCAAAATTATGATAATTTTTCTCATATTGCCTTTTATCTTTTAAATAATTACTTATCCTCTGAAAATACGAAGACTTCCTTCTTCTCTGATGATGCAATCAGATAATTTTTATAAATTATAGGAGAACTCCTAATCCTTCCCGATGTTTTGAACTCCCATTTTAATTCCCCGTTATTCAAATCCAGTCCGTAAAGATTATGATTTAAAGAACCAAAGTATACATTATCACCTGCAATTACCGGCGATGTATTAATCAAACCTCCACAATCAAACTTCCATAATAGTTCACCATTCTCCTGATTCAAAGAATATAGGGATTTGTCATTACATCCGAATATTACAATATTCTCATTAACAGCAGCAGTAGAATAAATTCTCGCGTTGGTTTTAAATTCCCACTTTATCATCCCCGTTTCTACATCAATTGCATAAAAAGTATTACCAATAGTACCGATAAAAATAGTTCCATTATTTACGCTTGGTGAAGTAAAGATACTTCCTTCAACATCTTTTTCCCATATTTTTTTACCATCATCAATATCAAACGAAAATATTTTTTTACCGGTAGTTCCAATTATTACCGATTCTTCCCAAATCGCAGGAGAAGAATATACAGGTTCATCAACCTCCGCCTGCCAGATAATTTCACCATCTTCACTGTTCATGCAATAGAGTTTTCCATCGAGAGTCGCAATAAATAATCTATCATTATATATCACGGGTGAAGATTCAATATGCCCGATTCTCTTTCTCCATAAATGTCTTCCTCTGGAAACATCATAACAAAAAAATGTAATTTTTTCCCTGCTTTTTGCATAGTATAACTTCTCATTATAAAAAACAGGTGCAGCAACTATTCCGTCATTTACCTTTAGTTTGCCCCTCTTATTCATACTTAAAAGATTAAATGCCTCGATTTTACCGTCAAGAGATGCTGTATAAATGATTCCATTTGAACAAATTGGAGATAAACCTATTGATGAGGAAGTGTTATATTTTTTTATTAATTTCAGCGGCGGTTTAAGAGATGTCGAAACACTATTGGAATTATGATAATCTCCACCATACATATTCCATCCCGGATATTCCTCCGGTTCGCTTCTTACTATTAAAGGACGGGAACAACCTTGTAAAAAAAGTAAAAGTAAAGTAAAAAAAAGATAAAATTTCTTAAACAAAATCCAGAACATCTCATAACCTTTAAAATCTAAAACAATCCGCGGCAAAAAAGACTATACATAAATATTAATCCATCTGGGCGTCTCTGAGCCGGAAATATATAACAATATTTTTATTATCTGTGTAATCAGTGCAATCCGTGGATTCCTGTAATCTTTTAATCAGTATAATCAGCAGTTAAAAATCATAGCCAAAAAAGAATTGAGTAAAATAACCTTTTTGAAGTTTTTTAAAATTGTCCTCGATTCTTTTTCCCATATCAAATCTCAATACCAAAAATCCCATTCTTAACCTAATTCCTGTTCCCACACTACCTCGAAGTCCGTCAAAGTTATCTCTCCACGCGTTGCCCGCATCAAAAAATAATGCCCCTCTGAAGGCATTGAACCTGAGCCCTCCAAAAGGAAATTTAATGAAAAGATAATCGATTAAAGGATATCTTAATTCGGCACTGAAAAGTCCCAATCTGTTTCCCCACAAGCTGAAACGTCTGTATCCTCTCAAGTCCCAGCTTCCGCCCATATAATACCTTTGAGTCTCTCTGCCATAATTCATTAAAAGCATCGTTCGAACAGCCAATGCTGTTCTGTAACTTAGTCTGAAGTACCTTCTATAGTCCCAATTTGCACTCCAATACCCTACATTTGAATATATTACATCCGAAGTGTACCCAATTGTAGCAGAGTACCGCTCACCGTCGAGCGGGCCCGTTGGTCCCCATAATGAATTATCCTTAACAAATGAAAAAAAGTTGGATATTAAAAAAGCTTTCCGCCGCCTATATAATTCATAATTTATTCTGTCAGAACTTGCAAGGGTAACACCTGTTTCGATTCGCTTAAACTGAGAAAGAGGATACCGCACGGTAAAGAAACCACCGTAAATTTCCTCCTCATAATAATTCAAAAACCTTGAATAAAAACGATAGTCAAAGTGGTATAAACCATTTTGAAAGTTTGTACGCTTTGCAAGGGAAAGCCTGGTAAGAGCGAAGTTGAAACTAGTAAAGAAATCCTCACTGGTCTGGGCATTATTATAGAGCAGGACATTATAATGGTCATTCCCGAGCATATCGGAAATAGCAAATGCTGTCCCACCCATAGTTCCAAAGAGTGGATCCTGTGAAATCTGGCTCTGTGCAATATCGAGAGTATAATTCTTCTTATATGTTCTGGTATTTTTGCTGGTGCCGGGTATCTTTTCAGGAATCCATCCAACATGTTCTATCTCTTGAGAAGGATGCTTATTTTCATCTGTCATAAACTCTCTGAAATCTTTTATCATTTGAATCTGAAACCCAAAGTTCTCAAAAGAGGTGAAGAGTAAACCCTCATTATTAAGCCACGACGGGTCAAATGTGGCTGTAATCATATTTGTAATCCTGTTCAAACTAAGCTCGGGCAAAATAATATTCGACCTGTCCGAATTAAAACTATTGTTTGATTTTTCAAAAGAAGTCTTAAATAATCCGTTTCCTGACAGTTTATCTTTGAAATCTGTTTTTAATAACCAGATATTAGTCGATTCTTCGCGGTCGGATGTAAATGCAATATATTTATTATTCGGCGACCACGATGGAGAATAATCATTATGCTTACCATAAGTGAGATAATAAATATTACTGTCATTCAAATCATACAAAAATAAATTATAATATCCCTCATCCCCGAAGACATTACGGTCGGAGCTGAATACGATATATCTTCCGTCATTTGACCAGGAAGGGTCTTTGTCATCATAAAAATCATTGGTTAACTTTTCTAACTTTCGCGTTTTAATATCAATAATATACATGTCTCTATTGCCTGCTTCACTCAATCCCGTAAATACTATTTTATCATTATCCGGTGACCAGCAGGGAGAAGCAAGTAATACGAGATTCTTAAATTGAAAGCTGTCTAATATACTTCCACCTTCAACATCATACAAGTATAACAAATCATTTTCTCCGCTTTTCGTAACAAATGTCAGGATTCCATCATCTGTAATATCAATCTTACTCTGAAAAATGCGAAATGATTCAAACTGAGGGGTTCTTTCTCCCTTTATAATAATCTGCGGCTTTTCCTCTTCATCGCTCAGATTCAGGTCTTTTATATATATATTCGTATAACCTGTTCTGTTTGATATAAATAGAATCTTTTCTTTATCACCCGATTTATAATAGATTGGCTTGCTGTTATTGCCGAGGTCGGTTATATTCTCCGCAATCATACTCGGAATTTCTTCATCTTCAATAATAGGATAATATTTCTTCTTAAGATAATAAATCCATTCATCGTCTAACTCACTAAGAGATTTTCCTCCGAAAGTCAATTTGAATACGCTGGCAAATCTTTTGGCTCTCCAAAAATTCTCCATTAAAAGAAGTATCTTATCTTCGCCATATTTATCCGAAAGAAACCTTATAAAATTTTCTGCTTCTTTATACATAAGATAGCTGCCCGAAATAACATATATCTCAGATATGGGTACCAGATAACCGTTTAAAACAGCATCACGGATTACCATTTCAGACTGCATATCCCACTCACCCGACCAGCTTTCCGCAAGTCCCTCGGTAAACCAGAGAGGAACACCCGAAGTATTATATTTCTTGTGAGCCCGGTTTATGCTATTTAATTTACTATGCATAAATACATGCACGAGTTCATGATTAATAACTCTCTTGAATCTGCTCATCGAACCCTGAAATGGAATAACCACTCGGCCCTTCATATATTCCATAAATCCCTGAACACCCGCAGGCAAAAATATCGGAATTACATTAGTCTGTTGAAAATGATAATGTGTACTATAAAATATAAGCGGTATCTTTTTGTCAATTGTGTGATTAAACCGATTCTCGAATTTTGAAAATGCTTCTTCTGCATAATATGCTCCCCTCTCTGCAAGCTCCTTCATCTCCGGATAGAAGTATATATTGAAATGTCCGGTATCAAGCACTTCCCAGCCAAATTTGGTATACTGAACCTTATTCCTTCCAAAGTAATCATATAACTGGGCAAAATCCTTCTCTGAGAAAAATAATACCAAAAGTAAAAATATTAAATATCTTTTCATTATAAAATCTCTTGAAACTATATTTTACCTATCAAACTTTCTACAAGCCGACAGCTGATAGTATTAGCTGCCGGTTATTCGCATTTCCTGTTAAAATCTTCCAGTATACCGCTAAACAACTTGTTTGC
>JAUVVT010000379.1 GCA_030604505.1 bacterium
AGTTATAATATACATCAAAATTCTATTATCATCAACATTTATAATAACTATAATTTTGTATCATTAATATTTTCTGTAACTCCAATAAAAACAACTTAAATTAATAGGTTAAAAATAATATTAGATTTTTAATTGAAAATTAAATATAAAATTAATATAATAATACAATATAGATAAATCTAATTCCAGTTAATCATAAAGTATTCATCCAATGAAAACTACGATACTAAAAATAATTCTGCTGTCTGTTCTATTATACCTGTTTTTCTACAGTATTATCTTACTTGGTGAAGCATTCAAATACTTCGGGTCGGATTTTGCGAAAAAATTGATATCTGCTACCAATAATCCCGGAATTGGTTTATTTATGGGAATTTTAGCAACCAGTATTATCCAGAGCTCATCAACTACTACGTCTATTGTTGTGGCACTGGTGGGCGGCGTAGAAGCTCTTCCGCTTGTTAATGCTATACCTATTGTTATGGGGGCAAATATTGGAACAAGTATAACTAATATCTTAATTTCCTTTGGACATGTTACAAGAAAAGTAGAATTCCGCCGTGCAACTGCAGCAGCAGTTGTTCATGATTTCTTTAATGTACTTTCCGTTGCTGTTATCTTTCCCATTCAATATTATACTAACTTCTTGGGGAAAAGTGCAGAGTTCATTGCTGCTATTTTCGAAGGTATGGGTGGTCTGAAGTTCGCAAGTCCTATAAAAATAATTGTTAATCCCTTGGTTACCCTGACAAAATACATAATTGCTTTAACACGAGGAATTACCCTAACCGATATGACTCACGCAAGAGATGTTACTTCGGGGATAATAATGATGATAATAGCTTTTATAAGCATTATAATAGTCTTAAGATACCTATCAAAAACAATAAAAACATTAGTTGTTCATAAAACTGAGATTTTTTTCAATCAGTATATATTCCGCACATATCTTATTTCAATGATTTTCGGAATGATTCTCACTGCTATTGTTCAGAGCAGTTCTATTACTACATCCCTAATCATTCCTCTTGCAGGCGCTGGAATACTAACCCTGCATCAAATTTATCCATACACTCTTGGCGCCAATATAGGAACTACAATTACTGCTATGCTCGCATCTTTCTCGACAGGTAATATTACATCTGTTACTATAGCATTCTCTCATCTATTGTTTAATATTTTTGGAATTTCAATTTTTACACCCTTAAAAAGTCTGCCAATATTATTGGCAGAAAAATATTCTGCTTTGGTTGAAAAAAACAGAATAATCCCGATAATTTTTATTTTAACAATATTTTTTGTTATCCCAATTTTATTTATATATATCTTATTATAATGAGTGATAAATATGTTTAGAGAGATTTTAGAATTATTTCATAAAGATAATCTTTTAAAACAGGCTCTGGATGAATCTTATATTATGCTTGACATAGACCGCAAGATGTTTTTTGAATCCGTTCAGACTCTGCGGAAAAAAAACACCGCAGAACTTAAAATCGATATTATGAAAGAAGACCTGAAAATAAATAAATACGAAAGAAGAGTAAGAAAAAAGGTATTCACTCATCTTACTATCAGCGGTACTACCAATATAGCAACGGGGCTTGTTTTAACAAGCATTATTATTGACATCGAGAGAATCGGAGATTATACCAAAAATATTGCTGAACTGGCTATAAATCACCCTCCGCAGCTTAATGGAGGTACAATTGAAAATGAACTCGCAGAACTTGAAGATAAAGTTATTAATATCTTTGACCAACTGATAAGTGCCTTCAAAAATTCCAATGTTGAAACCGCAAGAGAATTAATGAGAAATTCCAAGGAAATAACAAGAAAGTGCGACCAATGGGTCTGTTCCATGATTAAAGGGGAAATAACACTGGAAAATTCCTCCGATGCAATCTGTCTTGCACTTTATATCAGATATCTTAAAAGGGTCTGTGCCCATCTAAGGAACATTGCCACAAGCATAGTTAATCCATTTCACAGAATTGGATACCGTGAGAAAACTAAAAACGATACAGAATAAAATAATAAGCTTTCTATTTACTGAGTTTTTAATCAACAGAACTTTCATAAAAACCAAACAATAGAAATAAAAAGTGCAAGAAGAAAGATTAAATTCTATATATTAACTGAAACCCATATTTTTTTTATAGACCTTGTCTCTACATATCAACCTGACGTATCAAATACTTACGGGCTCAAGGACAAATATTTAAATCCACCTTCTGTCTTCCATTGCGGTAATAACCTTTTTAACAGAAATACCAAGCGCTGCATCCCTGTAAGAAATATTCAATTCTTCTGCCATATCTTTAACATGCTTAAAATTCTTAATAAGCAATCTGTCTATAACGGCATAAGTTTCGGATACATCTGTAAGACTGCCTGATTTCCCCTGATGCCACTCAACATAAGACGCCACTACACCACCGGCATTGGATAAAATATCCGGCACTACTTTTATACCCTTTTTAACTAGGATTTCATCCGCCTCAGAAGTGGTCGGACCATTAGCTGCTTCAATAATAATTGGAGCGCGTATATCCTCGGCATTATCAATATTCATAACATTCTCACACGCAGCAGGAATCAAAACATCAACATCCAATTTAAGAAGTTCGGCGTTTGTAATCTTTTCTCCAAACCCAAGCTTTTCTAAAACACCATCTTTTCTTGCATATTTCATCATATTCCGTATCGGCAGTCCTTCTGGATTATAAATTCCGGATTTGGCATCAGAAACTGCAACTACCTTCAAACCCCAGTCCGATAAAAAATAACCCGAGAAGCTGCCAACATTCCCGAATCCCTGAACTGCTATTTTTATTTCATCTAATGGTTTATCCAGAAAACTTAATGCAGCTTCTTTGGCAATAACAGCTGCCCCCCGCCCTGTTGCTTCATTCCTGCCCGGCAAACCTCCCACACTAATCGGTTTTCCCGTTACACTTTCCGGAATATGTGTTTCTCCGCAAATTACCATCATCTCCAGGGGTCCGCTGCCCATATCAGGCGCCGGTATATATGTTCTTGTATTTAAATCTCTATTCAAAACATGAACATATTCTTTTACAACATACCCAATATCAAAATGGTCAAACTTCGACGTGTCAATACAAATCCCCGATTTCCCACCACCAAAAGGAATATCAACTAACGAAGTCTTATAAACCATCCGTTCTGCCAG
>JAUVVT010000280.1 GCA_030604505.1 bacterium
CTTTATGTAAACTCAGTAAGGGCAGGAGAAACAGGTGGTGTTTTAGACCAGGTCCTCTTACGGATTGGGGGATTAATGAAATACGAAGAAGAAATTACAACAAGGGTAAAAAGTGCAATTAGGTATCCGATAATAGTGGTTGCCGGAGTAACTATTGCATTTATTATTCTTATGACTTTAGTAGTACCGAAGTTTGCAGATATTTTCGCAAAATCAAGTATAGAACTTCCTCTGCCGACGAAGATTCTTATGGGTATCAGCAGTTCAATCAAAGATTACTGGTATTTTATGATTGGAGGCGTTGGAGCAGCCGTTATTTCGTTTCTCTATTATATAAGGACAGAAAAGGGAAGGTATAACTGGGATAAGGTGAGATTAAAAATTCCCGTTTTTGGCAATCTTTTTCTTAAAACTGCTATGTCGCGGTTTGCACATATGTTCGAAACCCTCAACAAAAGTGGTCTTCCAATATTACAGACTATGGAAATTGTTTCAAAGACTATTGGGAATGTATTTATAGGGAGTGAATTGGAAAAGGTGGGGGAAGGTATTGAAAAGGGAAAAGGAATTTCAAAACCCCTTCAGGATAGTGGTCTTTTTC
Organism: bacterium; assembly: GCA_030604505.1. GTDB lineage: Bacteria > SM23-31 > SM23-31 > JAUVVT01 > JAUVVT01 > JAUVVT01. The sequence continues at coordinate 602 of JAUVVT010000280.1, forward strand.
CACCGCTTGTAGTAAGAATGGTCGCAGTCGGGGAGCAGTCAGGTTCGCTTGATGAAATGCTGAAAAATGTTTCTGAACATTATGATAATGAAGTCAATCACTTGATAGAAAATCTTGTTACTATGATAGAACCCATACTTACTGTAACAATTGGCTCTATTGTTCTTTTGCTGGCACTGGGTATATTTCTACCAATGTGGAGCTTGTTGAGTGCCGCAGGGGGAATGTAGTCTGATTGGCATCATTCATAAAACCTGTAAGTTATATTAGGTATGTCTGACTCATAAACGAGACAGACTGATTAATAATGCAAAGACAGAACACTGTTCTGTCTCTATAATAGTAAATTAACCAAGATTTACTAAAAAACGAAAATTTATAAAATAACATTTTTGGAGTTAAAATGGTAGTTTTGATTTCCCGTTTGCTTGATATTTATATGATTATAATATTATTAAGGGTGATATTTTCCTGGGTCAAACCCAAAAATCCCACAAGTTTTCATCATTTTATATATAAGTCCACAGAACCTGTTTTAGAACCAATACGAAAGGTAATCCCACCAATAGGAGGAGCATTGGATATCTCTCCTATAATTGTCTTTTTTATAATTGGTTTTTTAAAAAGGTTTTTATATTAGATTGCCGGTATGAAGAACATCTTGAAACTCTGTTTATATTGCGTATATGTTATTATATTATTTAATAATATTTACGGTGGGGGAAAACCGCAATTATATAATATTTCTGAAAAGGAAGGCGTTGTTATATTTTTGGCAGGTGATATGATGATTGGCAACAGGATTACACCTGTTGTTGATAGATTCGGCGTTCTTTATCCATTTAAAAATGTTATAAATTTGATTAAAGAAAGTGACATATCATTTTGCAATCTTGAAGCTCCTTTTTTTAATTCAAATGAACCCCCGAAATTTGAGAAGGAATACAGCTTTAAGGTATCCGATAAATATATTGGCTTATTAACAGAACCCGGGATTGATATAGTTTCCCTTGCAAATAATCATATAATGGATTTTGGAGGGGAAGGTCTTATATCAACTATAGAAGTTTTGGATAAAAATGGAATCTATCATTGTGGCGCCGGAAAAAATATTGAAGAGGCAAACAAAACGGCAATAATTGAGAAAAAAGGGATTAAGATTGCATTTCTTGCATATTCTATGACATTTCCTAAGGAGTTTTATGCCGGAAAGGACAGCCCCGGGACTGCTTATCCAGACCTTTTACAATTTAGAAAAAGCATCAAAAAAGCAAATTCGATTGCTGATTTTATAATTATCTCTATGCACTGGAGTGCTGAAGGAGAAAGATTTCCAAAGCAGTATCAGAAATTTTTTGCTCATTTTGCTGTAGATTGCGGTGCAGATATGATAATAGGTCATCATCCCCACGTAATACAGGGGATTGAGGTTTATAAGGATGGTCTAATATTTTACAGTCTGGGGAATTTTATTTTTGGCTCATACGGAGAAATGGCGAGGGAGGGCATTATAGTCAAAACCGAAATCTATGAAAAAAAAATCAAGAATGCTCAAGTTATACCGATTAATGTAAATAATACAATTGTAAACTTCCAGCCAAAAATATTTAAAGATAAAAAACTCGAAGAAATAATTTATGAAATAAATAATATTTCAAAGGAACTAAATGGAAATAAAAACGTTTTATATAAAAATGGAGAAATAATTTTAGATAAATTATCATATTACAACAATTAAATTTATTCAATGAACACTTAAATGAGAAATAGCACAAGGAAAAAGTAAATGTTATCTATCAATAAAAGACAAAATTCAAGAGAAAACCAGTCGCTTGATAAGTATCTTCAGGAAATAGGCGAGGTTCATCTTCTTGTACCAGAGGAAGAGATAGATCTTGCAAGAAAAATTAAAAAGGGAGACCAGCTATCCCTTGAAAGACTCACAAAAGCCAACCTTAGATTCGTTGTAAGTGTTGCAAAACAATACCAAAATCAGGGGCTTTCCCTTGGTGACTTAATAAATGAAGGAAATCTCGGATTAATAAAAGCTGCAAAACGTTTTGATGAAACAAGGGGATTTAAATTTATATCGTATGCGGTATGGTGGATAAGACAGTCAATTCTTCAGGCACTTGCAGAACAGTCAAGAGTCGTAAGACTTCCATTAAACCGTGTTGGTGCTCTTAACAAAATTGGAAAAGCATTTAGCAATCTTGAACAGGAGTTTGAAAGAGAACCGAGCGCAACCGAGATAGCACATGAACTTGATATGACTCCTTATGAGGTTTCGGATACATTAAAAATTTCCGGCAGGCATATTTCAATGGATGCACCATTTAACCAGGGCGAAGATAACAGATTACTCGATGTAATACAGAACGAACACCAGCCATCACCAGACCATATATTAATATCAGAATCACTAAAAATAGAGATTGAAAGAGCGCTTAGCACTTTGACTAAAAGAGAGGCAGAAGTTGTTAGGCTGTACTTTGGTCTGGACAGGGAACATCCCCTTACCTTAGAGGAAATTGGAGAAAAATTTGATTTAACCAGAGAGCGGGTCAGACAAATAAAAGAAAAAGCAATCAGAAGACTTAGACATACCTCAAGAAGCAGGTCTTTGAGGACATATCTTGGTTAATTACCAGAAATTTACAATACAAAAATTAATATTCATTTTCTTATTGTAGAAGTGAAAACTTCGTAAGGACAACCCTCGGATTGTCTTTATGTTTTTCACAGAGTTTCATCACCAATTTCATTAATCCCGGACTAAAGTCAGGGGATATGAAGAATTTCGGTAAAAGTTAAACCGTTTAAACAGTTACATTCCTAAATCTTTATTTTACAAATAACTTATTTCAACAGAAAGATTCTAAAACAAATTTTTAGAGTTTTTCACGTCCTATTTTTTTTTGAGTACATTTAGAATTAGATATAATATATTTTTGCTATATAAAAAAAAATATTTTAAATACTGTAAAAAATAACTTGACTTAAAGGAAAAATTTTCTTATATTTATAACAATTTAATTAATATAAGTTTACAATTAATTAACATAAATTTACCGTATTTAATTATTACGGAGAAAAGATTTATGATCGCCAGGAACTTTAAAGTTGTATATCTTCCTGATGGTAGCTCAAAGATGAAAGAGTTTAATTTTTCAAGAATTAAACTCTTTTTGTTATCAGCAACTGCTTTTTCTCTTTTAATACTGCTCGCAATTTACAGTATTAACATTCTGACCGATGGATTGTACAATTTCAAGTTGAAAAAGCTTGAGACGGATAAGCTGGTTTTGAAGAACCAGCTTTTGCAAATGCAAAAAAGGGTTGAAAACCTTAAAACAGATGTAGATGTGGTGATTGAAAGGGATGATGAAGTGCGTATATTAGCAGACTTGCCTGTATATGATGAAGATGTTAGAGAAGTTGGAATTGGTGGTGGAACGGTCTGGAAACCGATATTAAGCAGCTTTTATAATGATGTGGGAGAAATATCTTCGGACATTATTGATGAACTGAGCAAGCTTGAAAGACAGATTGACCTTGAAAGGGAAAGTTATAATGAGATATATGAAAAGATTAAGCTGAATGAGGAAATGATTAAGTACTGGCCCTCTATAAGACCGGTAGAAGGGGGCAGGA
>JAUVVT010000075.1 GCA_030604505.1 bacterium
CCATTTTATGAATAGTATCAGTATTGACTATTGTATCCGGATTAATTAAAAGTATGTATCTTCCCGAACATCTTTTTAGTGCGATATTGTTGGCTTTTGAAAAACCAACGTTTTGACTATTTTCTATAACAAGTACTTCTTTAAATTTTTCTTTGATAATCTCACAGCTTCCATCGGAAGAATCATTATCAACTACAAATATCTCTTTACCAATTCCGACCGAAGCCTCATAAATGGAAAGAAGTGCTTTTTCAAGATATTCCTTGACATTATAGTTAACTATTATAATAGACAGGTCTATCATTATTTTATGATGTTTTTACAATTTATTTATAATACTAAGTAATCTTAGTTTCCAAACTATCCAGATTGCTTCCCGAACAATCTTTTTCGACATTTTCGATTTTCCTTCTGTCCTGTCAACAAAGATAATCGGGATTTCAGTGATTTTAAATCCTTTTTTCCAGGTCTTATAATTAACTTCGATTTGAAATGCATATCCCTCTGAATGAATTTTATCCAGATCGATATTTTCCAAAACCTTTCTTCTGAAACATTTGAATCCGCCCGTTGAATCTTTTAAAGGTAATCCTGTTATTACCCGGGTATAAATGTTTGCCCCGTAGCTTAATATAAGTCGTCTCAGGGGCCAATTAATTACATTTATTCCCTTTATATATCTCGAACCAATTACAAGGTCATAATCTTTTATCCTTTCAAGGAAATTGGGTATTTCTTTCGGATCATGTGACAAATCAGCATCCATTTCAAAGATATGGTTGTATTCTTTATCAATTGCATGCTTAAAACCTGCAACATAGGCACTACCCAGACCCATCTTGCATTCTCGTTTTAATATACTGATTTTACTATCATTTTTTGCAATTTCTTCAACAATTGCAGCTGTGCCGTCAGGAGAATTATCATCAACTACAAGTATATCAACGTCAACATTTAGATTGAGAATATCAGAAATAATTCTTCGTATATTTTTTGCCTCGTTATATGTTGGGATAATTATCAAGTTTTTCATAGCACTCTTATATTTTTAATTGCTCTTGAAAAAGTTCAAATCCTTTTTTTATTCCAAAAAGATTAAGATATAATTTTTTTTCTGCTTTATCAACTAATAAACCACAGTTTTCAGGTCTGGGGACTCTATTCGGAAAATCATCCGCCGATACAGCCTCGATTAGATTTTCATCAAATCCGAAAAACCTTGAAAACTCAAGCATATAGTTATATCTGTCAATAATATCTTTTCCGGCAATATTATAAACACCGCTCTTTTCAAGATTAATCAGCTTCCAGATGCAGTCAGCAAGATTTGGTGTAAAAGTGGGATTCCTGATTTCTCTTTTTACTACTTTTACTTTATTTCCCTTACTTAAATCTTCAAATAGTTTAACTACAAAGTTTTTCCTGCCTTTGATATTATTAGCACTATATAATGAGGTGGTTCGAATAATTGAGTATTCCAATTCACTGGAAATAACAAAATTCTCAGCTGCTAATTTTGATTTTCCATAATAATTTACGGGATTAGGTCTGCTTTCCTCATTATAAGGTCCATTTTTACCATCAAAAATATAATCAGTTGATATATGAATAAAGTTAGCATCAACAAATTTAGATGAATAAAGAAGATTCTGAACAGCTTCTACGTTAATTTTCCAGCAGGTTTCCTTCTCCATTTCACATTTATCTATATCAATCATAGCAACCGAATTTATCACAAAACGAGGATGATATTGCTTGAATAATTCTTTTAATTCTTTTCTGTTAAAAATATTAATCTTTATATATTCATAATCTACATTGTTGATTAATTTTTTATCGTCTCTGCCGATTCCAATAACCTTATATTTACCGGTGGCTTTTTTTACCAGATTAGAACCAAGCTCTCCGTGACACCCTATTATAAAAACCAGTCTGGATTTCATCTTTTATATTAACCCTTAAATTTTGCAAAAGAAACCAATTTATCACTTCCCAACAAACAAACCTTAAATCCAGCTACCTTGCTTGCAAAAACTGCAGACTCTTTGGGTTTATTGGAGAAGATATATTCACTTAAAAATCCTGCAGAATAAGCATCGCCGCAGCCTGTTACCTCTTTAGCAATGCCGTATGAAAAAGGAGGTATAATAACCTTTTTGATTCCGGAATCATTTTTATAAAAAAGAATAGAACCTTTTTCAGCAAGTGTTAAAAGAAAAATTTTTGAACCGTTTGATAAAATTTGTCTGGCAAACCTAAAGTAATCAGAATTAAATTTTTTTCCAAAAAGAATCTTTCCCTCATTCTCATTCATCTGGATAATATCACCACATCCCAGCCATTCCCTCCAATTGGGAAAAGGACGAGGATACCTGAGCCCATTTTTGCGAAATCCCAGAGATAAGTAATGAAAATCAATATAAATCGGACAATTCAGATTTTTCCTAATTTTCTTGAGAGTTTGCAGTCGGAGTTCCCTTCCGGAGATAAAATTAATAAAAAGAATATCCATACCTGCCGGAAAGTCAATTTCACCGAAACGCAGTGAAGGTAAAACATTTAGCGAATATTCATACCTTTCATTTGCTGAATAATATTTTAAATGCACCCTATTGTGGGGCTGAGCAACCATAATCAATTTCTTCTTATCAATGTTTTTATACTTATTTAAAATTTTCGTAAGGCGTGGATAAAAATCCTTCCCAATCTTTGCAAATGGATAAAATAAGGCTTTATTATTCATAAGTAAAGACAGAATGACAAGTGAATAATATAATCCACCAAGCCCTTCAATTTTATCTCCCTTAAACGGATAAATAGTATCAAGTACAAAAGAACCGATAAGGCCAATTTTCTTTTTGTCAGACTGGTCTTTCATAATATATTAATAATTTGAAACTTAGTAATTTCTCAATAATTAATATAATCATAATAAAAACATTATTTTTTGCAAATTGCAAAAAATAAAATCTAATGGAAATCATATTATTAAAAATTAATAAAAAAACTGGATAACTGCAAGTAATTTTTAAGGATGGAAACTAAATAAAATATTGGAAAGATTGAATAATCAAAATACGTTCAAATATGCTGCACGTTTAACAACCTTTTCTCCATATACATCTTTCAAAATGTCTATTGTTTTTATTAACTTTTCGCTTTTTTGTATTTTCTGAAGCCCGGTAAAAAGTTCAGTTTGAATCTCACTGTCATTATCATTATGACAGTGTTTAGAAAGTCCCGATACTGTAATTCCAATTAGTCGGATTTTATTGAATCTCTTATAGATTGTATAAAAAAGTTCTTTTGATATTGAATAGATTACGTTATCATTCCAAATAAAAAATGGATAGGTTTTTCTCTTTGAGAAGGTTGAGAAATCACCATATCGTAATTTGACGGCAACGGTTCTTCCAGCGACTCCTGATTCACGCAGTCTCCTCCCTACTTTTCCTGATAATCTCAACAGAAGCATATTTATTATATTTTCATTTGAGGTGTCTCTGTCGAGTGTATGTTCGTTTCCGATCGATTTTGCGTCCTCTTTTTCTCCAATAGATAATACCCTGTCCGACCCTTCCCCTTTTGCAATTTTTGACAGCGCCTCTCCATTAGCCCCAAATACCCTTTTCAGTTCATTCTGTGGATAGACAGCAAGGTCTCCTATGGTTTTTATGCCCATATTTCGGAGGATTTTCTCAGTTTTTTCCCCAACCCCGACTAACTCAGAAATTGGAAGGGTATATATCTTCAATTTGACTGCATCTTCTCCGATGATTGTCAGCCCATCCGGTTTTTCCATGTTGGCTGCAATCTTTGCGAATATCCTGTTAGAAGCTATTCCCACTGAACAGGTCAGTCCCAATTTTTTTTTAATTTCTCTTTTCAGGGAGTTTCCTATTTCCCTTTCACCATCCGGGTCTTTTGCAGTTCCTGTTATATCAAGATATGCTTCGTCTATGCTGATCGGTTCCACCTTTGATGAGTATCCCTGCAATATTTCTATTACCTTAATAGAAGTATAGACATATTTTTCCCCATTTGGCCTGATAAATATACCTCTCGGGCATTTTTTCACAGCCAGTGCTATTGGCATTGCAGATTTTACACCATAGTTCCGCGCTTCATACGAACAGGTTGATACCACTCCCCTCCCTCCGCGCGCTCCTCCTATTATTACCGGTTTTCCCTTCAGTATCGGTTGGTCTCTTTGTTCAATGGAAGCAAAAAATGCATCCATATCGACGTGCATTATTCTTTTTTTATTGTTCATCTTTTTATCCTTCCAGACATACCTTTGCTAGTTCCCAGGTCATATTTTTCGAATCATAACATAGTTCAAAACCGTCGGGTCCGCCAACCATCACAGAATAATGGTAATATCTATTTATACCCTCCTCACTTGTCCATTCTCCATTAACCTTCTCGACTCTGTATACGCGCTCGTTCCATTTGAACTTGAAGGGCTGCATCCTGCCGTTTTTAAAAACGGCAATCACCTCTATCTGCTCATATACGTCTTCGTATATCATAACTTACTTCTTTTAAACCTACTTCTTTTAAAAAAGAAGTAAGCAATCCAAAGGACCCGCCTATGGCAGAGAAAACTTTAAACCATTTCTTATTCCGTGTTTCACACGGAATAAGAAATATTAGTAAGTTTCTTTGGTTACTTTTTTTTCAAAAGAAAGTAACTACATTTTTCGGAGCAGTCCTGTAACTTTTCCGGCGATTTGAAATCCTGGGGTATCCTTTTCGATGATAATAGGTCTGTAGTTTTCATTTGCAGGTTCGAGGCGGATTTTGTCTTTTTCCAGATAATAATATTTCACAGTTGCCTCATCTCCGATAATAGCTACAACGATATCGCCGGGGTCTGCGGTGGGTTGTTGACGCACAAAGAGGTGGTCACCATCGAAAATTCCCGCATCTTTCATACTATCTCCCCGAATCCTCAGGGCGAAAACATTTTCACCGGAGATATAAAAATCGTCCACTGTCATTTCGCCTTCAATATTCTGTTCAGCTAATACAGGTTCACCCGCCGCCACTCTTCCCACAATCGGTATTCTTCTGGCAAGCTGAAAGGAGTCTCCGATTATCTCTATTCCCCTTGAAAGTTTCGAATGCCTGTTCAGATAGCCCTTTTTTTCCAGTGCTTTGAGGGTAGTATTAACGCCGTTTGTAGATTTTATGCCGAACTTTTTTCCGATTTCACGGAAAGTCGGAGGAAACCCGTTTTTTTCTTTTTCCGAACGGATAAACTCCAGTATTTTTCTTTGTCTTTCAGTCAGCATTTCTCTCATAAAATACCTCCCAAAAACAGTGTTTTAATGATAAAAATGATAAAAATAGGGTTAAATTTGAGAATTTTTGAGAAAATTGTGATAAAATACTATCAAAAATTATCATTTTTGAGGGATTTTCTCATTTAAGAATAGATCTGTTATATATTATATTTCATAGGTTTATTGGTGTTTTTTTGTGCAATTTTTTATCAAAAATCGAGGTTTTTTTTAAAATTCCGATTCTTTTCAGTTTTTTGTTATGTATCTTTCTTTTTATATATAATATAATGAACAAATGTTCACTTGTCAAGAAAAAAATTTTAAAACTCAAATTATTTTTTACTCTCTTATCATTCCCGTAATCTGCCAGACTTTTGCCATATAGTCGGTTACTTTAAGATGCATATGATATGGTTCTTCTATTTTAAAGTGAGCTTTTTTGAATCCCTTGTCGCTGTATGTTTTTTCAGTTATTAAGATTTTTACTGCATCGGCAATTGAGCCGATTCCTCTTGCAATTTCTGCAGGTTCTCCTTTAATTGCTACCTTGACATCGTCTCCATCCTCTATTACGTCTATCATTATCATTCCTGTGTTAATTCCTATTCTAATATTCCATGAGTCTTCTATTCTAAAAAATTCCCAACTCCGGTTAAGTTTGTTCATTCTGTAGCGAATCTTTAATGAGGATATTACCGCTCTCATACTGCCATCAGTGAAATTTTTATCCACAGGAAAATAGAATAGAATCCCATCACTGGAAAATTTTTCTACCAGCCCCCCTTCATCGGTAATAATGTCAGTGACTGCTCCTATAAACTGATTGAGACAGGATGCAAATTTTTCTCTTGAATCAGACATTCTTTTTATAATGTTCTTGAAATCTTTTATAGAGCAGTAGCCGACGGTACCAAATCTTTGGGTTATGTTTGATTCCTTTTTTTCAGCTCTGGGTTTAAAGACTCTTTTATCTTTACCATGGACTTTCCTGTCAATTACCACTCTCTCAAAGACAGCCTTTTTGTATCGCTTATGGGATATTTTTGATTTTAAGGTTTTTCTTTCCATATTTTTATAAAACAGTTAGTATAAAAAGATAGAGACTCAAGAGATGAAGGGACATGCATTAATAATTTTAATCAGTAGTGTCCGGTAAAAAAGTAATGAAAAAGAGCTAAAACCTTTGTATTTTTAAATATACAATTTAAAAATAATTTTTAAATACAAGAATGAGGTTTTAGCTCTATGGTAAAACATACGATATTCAATCAAATATTGCAACTAATTTATCGATATAATTTTAAAAAGTGTGTAGACCGTTATAATGGAGACCGCTACACAAAAAGATTAAACTGCTGGCAGCAATTCATAGTGTTGTTATTCGCGCAAGCGAGAGGGTTAAAGAGCTTACGAGACATACAGGTAAGTCTCAGAAGCCAACAGAGGAAGTGGTACCATTTAGGTCTTGAAAATGTTGCACGAAGCACCCTTTCTGATGCGAATAACAATCGCAGTTCAGATATTTATAAAGAAATATTTCATGATTTACTTTTAAAATGCCAAAGTTTGTCACCGAAACACAAATTTAGATTTAATAATCCGTTGTATACTATGGATTCAACATTAATAAACTTATGTCTTACTATTTTCCCTTGGGCAAAGTACCGGAAGATGAAAGGAGCGTTAAAGCTCCATGCTCTTCTGGATCACAGCGGTTGTCTGCCGTCGTTTATTACCGTCACTGACGGCAAATGTCATGATATACGTGTTGCAAGAGACAAAGAATTCGGTTTTCTTAGTCTTCTACCGGACAGCATAATCACAATAGACAGAGCATATATTGATTATAAGTGGCTGTATTCACTCACACAGCAAAAAGTATTCTTCGTTACACGGGCAAAACGGAACATTGATTACGAAGTTCTCGGACAGCACAAAACTCCTAAAAAAACAAGTATCATCGCCGATGAGATTATTCAATTAACCGGGTTTTATACTCAACAGGAATACCCTGCTACACTGCGTATGGTCACATATTATGACAAGGAGACCGACAAAAAACTCGTATTTCTGACAAATAACTGTACCCTTGCTGCAAAG
>JAUVVT010000083.1 GCA_030604505.1 bacterium
ATCTTCAAAAATTATGGGCAGCCGATAACCCGGCTCATAGGGATATTTTGCTGCAACCTTTTCGTCCAAATCGCATCCCAGTCCAGGTTTATCCGGGAGTGCTGTGTAACCATTTTTGGCTGGAATCTCCACACCGTAAAATAAGTCGTTTGCCCAATCCCGCTGCATCCAAAATCCTCTTTCCTGAATTACACAATTAGGTGTGCAGGCATCGACGTGTAGAGAGGCTAATGTGTTTACAAGACTTTGATGATTGTGAAGGGCTACATCAATAAAATTCGCTTCTGCCATTGCTGCAATCTTTTTTGCTTCTGAAATTCCACCGCAGTGAACAACATCCGGCTGAACATAACTAACAAGATGTCTGCTGATCATTTCCTTGAATCCAAACTTTGTAAACTGTCTCTCACCCATTGCCAGTGGCACTTTTGTCCGATTTCCTAACCATGCCAACATATCTGGATCTTCAACCTGAACAGGTTCCTCCAGAAACATCACTCGATATGGTTCGATTGCATTAGCATATTCCAATGCCATTACCGGATTTAGCTTGCCATGCGCATCAACCATAATATCAAAATCATCACCAGCTGCTTCTCTCATCTCCTCGATAATTGATACAGCCTTTTTTAAATTCCACGGTCGCTTGACGACAATTCCTTCACCAACGGGCGGGGATGTCTTAATGGCAGTAAAACCTTGCTGTTTAGCCTTATAAACCGCTTCGGTTCCTCTGCCATGAATATAAACCCGGATACTTTCTCTGGCGGCTCCTCCTAATAACTTATAAATCGGAACATCCAATAATTTCCCCAATATATCCCATAAAGCAATTTCAATAGCACTAACAGCGCTATTTAATATCGGTCCACCTCCTCTCCAGCGGGGCCAACGGTACATCGCCTGCCATAAAAATTCAATCGATGTTGGATCTTTTCCTACAATATAATGCTCCAGTTCTTTGATTGCTTCCGCAATTGAGAGTTCTCTTCCAGCTATAGCACCTTCTCCCAATCCCACTACTCCCTTATTCGTATAAACCTTAACAAATACCCAACTTTTCACAAGAAAAGTTTTTAACTTTGTAATCCGAATACCGGAAGGAAGTTTCCCATGTATATTTTCGCGCAGAAAATCCAGCCAAAACGGTGCGCCTGCTGTAACAAGCAATGCTGATTTCAAAAATTCTCTTCTATTCATGACTGCCTCTTTATTTAATATTTGAAAATTGTAATAGGATAAAAAAGTTATAAAAAAATGCCTCTATTTTGATAGTGGGTTTTACAGTTTTTTATTTTTATGAACAATAATAATTTAAATTTTTGAATACCGCTTCGATAGAGCTCATTTTTGTTTAATATCAGAATGTTTTATCCCTGCATAGCAGGATATTTTCCTTTTGGGACTTATCTTATTTATGCATATTTATATATTAAGTGAAGTTTTAAATGCTTTTTAGCTCCGGTAGGAGCGAAATGTTTATAGATAAATTTTAAACAACTAATTTGAAGCCTTGCAGGTGCGGCATAATCACATAATCAATGTATTTGTAATAGAAGTAAAATGTTTTTTTATAGATAAATTTAATATCAATATTTATATAAAAATCAGTTTTATAAATCCCTATTATATTCTCTAAATAAGTTTAAATTTCTTTCTCCAGCGGTATCAGTTTTATTTTCTTTCCTGCTAAGGAAAGGTTTTCACTGACTTGCGTGACGTTTTCCATATTAGAAATTACACAAGAAATATTTTGATTTTGCAGTGCCCAGAGATATGCTTTCATAGGGATTTTCATATCACCCGGAATAACATGATTAAGCTTTTCTGTTCTGTTCTTGGGTACTGGAACTTTAGAATTGCCCGAAAATACCGATCGTGCCACCTTCATTGCAATGACACCAACATTTCTCCTATACGCTTCTGAGAGTACAGCCTCAAGATATTCTCCATTGATAATATTATAAGCGACCATCGCCATGTCATACTTACCCGAATTAATTGCCGCAAGCAGAATACCGGCGGGATCACTGTGCGCAGATGTGCCGAGAAATCTAACTTTCCCATCTTTCTTTAGTTTATAAAAAGCTTCGAATATTTCATCAATCTCTAATTCTTCAGGAGAACTTGTTCCGTGAGGGCACATCATTAAGTCAAGATAATCTGTTCCCAGCCTCTTTAGGCTTTCCTCAACTGATTTTATTATTATGTCATAGTATTCCTTTCTCCTATCGATCTGTTTACCATATTTTTTTTCCATTATATTACTTAAATATGCATCACGGATTTGTTTAAGACGTGCTTTATAAGATATCCCTAAATATATCGTGTCGGTAATACGGCGTCTTTCGATAAGTTCTTGAACAGACCGCTCTATCTTCTTCTGTTCTGATTCAGACAAACTTTCAAATATCTTTTTATACAAATTATTTCGATTAATATCGAAAATACTCACTTTTGTATTTAAAAATACCTTTTCGCGTTTAGATGAACCTTTAATCACGTAGAAGTAGCCTTTTTCACTCAAAGTTTTCCCATAGGCTGAGGCGGTATCAAGGTAATTTAAACCCATATCAATTGCCATTTCTACGTGTTTATAATTTGTAGGTGAAATAGGACCCCCGCCCATAACAATTTCAGATACCATATATCCGGTACGTCCCAGGCGGCGGTAGGCCATCTCAGGTTGACGATTTTTCCACTCTAAAAATTTATTAGATTCTTTTAACTGGGATGAATCGGCATTTTGATTGGCAGTGCAGCTATAAAGTGAAAATCCAGCCACTGTAGCGCAGCCGGATTTTAAAAACATCCGGCGAGGTATTTTATTGCTCATGACCGTCTCCTTTTAAAATAAATTTGTATATTAATTAAACTGTTTTTTCCACTTAAACTAACCTTTTTGGGCAATATCTTTAAGGATTGTGTCATTGTATGTTCCAACTATTCTATATTCATATTGATGTGCACTCACAGTGTTATGGAACTATATCCCCGTGCCATGGGAAAGCCAGTGTGGGCTGTCTTGCATAACGGCGAGCATAGATATCCAGCTCTGCACCCGAACCCATATCCAGCCGCACAGTAAAAAATCTGTTATTGACAGAAATTTTTCTTCCATTTATTTCTACATATATACATTGATGTTCTCCGTAACCGCCTGTCTGTATGATAACTTCACGTGATTTTGTTTGATTAACGTTGACCATAGTAACCCGCGTCATTTCTTTATTCATCTCTGTTACCAACGCCGCGACATCTTCAGGCAGTCCTGCACGATTCTTAACCGGATCAAAATATCGTAAACGACAGTGTAGAATCCAGATTCGTCCTGTCAAATACCCTCCCAGCATCAAGTTAACAAGTGTATGTGTGGCTGCTGGGTTGAATCCCATTGCCCAGTCTGCCAATCGAGTGTCAGGTGTGGTTGGATCATTACGCATTCTTTTGACTTTATTTCTTATATATGACAATTCATCTCGCAGAGCCTGTTCGGGGTATTCGGGATTTTTTCCTTCAAGGAATGCAATCCATCCTTCCATTAGTATGCGCTCTAAGTCTTTCCTGTCCATCGACCACATATAGATTTCTATCAACCGCGGGACATAAAGATTTGTTGTCCAGTTATACCAACCATTATCCCCGAAGTTGTTTGGGATCATCTCCTTGCCGTCAACAATCCTTTTTTGAGCATAGAGATTATCTACTTGTCGACGTAGAACGTCAATATACTGCTGGTCACCTGTTACCAACAGTGCATTGCCGAATCCAGGCCACATTCCTTTGTCAAACAAGTTTCTATGAGCAATCTTTTTAAACTCCGGTGACCACGGTGAGAAATTCCAACCATATGTCCCTTTGTACCATTTGCCGCCAAATTCGCCTCCGATAGTGCCGTCCAATCCAATATTAGTAGGAATATTCCCGCCATTAACATTTATACGCTCCATCCAGGCATTAACGTACTCCAGCAGCCAACTTTTATATTTTGCCTCATGCGCCAGCATATAAGCATTCAAATGCAAGTTCGTTGCAATTAGATTCAGGGGATGATCACCGGCGCTGTGGAGGTATTCGGCACAATGTTCGAGCATTTCAGGGTAAGCTTCCTCAAAGTCTAACATCTTATTTCTGCCGGCTGAACTATGGAGAATATGAAATCTTCCGACCATAGGATCTCCTACCCAGTCTTCTTTTGTCGCCATTCGCAGCATAGGTCCTCTGCTGCCATTCCATATACTTCGGATGATTTTGTGTTTAGGATCATAATTGGGAGCCTCGGGGTCTTCGTTCATATAAAAACCTGCAAAACGTTTCATGCGCTTTTGAAAGGAAATATCTGTGGGATCAGATAATCCTTGAAAAAAGAAACCTTGCATTCCTTCACCATTATGATGCCAGTCCGACATAGGCATAAACTCCTTGTAATATGCCCCATGTTTTGCAATCTCAGTTGTCACTGTTTTTAATTCTTTATACTGGCGAAGGTGTCCTTCCAGAGCTTTTTTAAACAATTCCAGTACAGAATTAGAAGCACCAAGCGAGTGGAGGAGCGTCCAGTTGGCAAACGTTTCAATGGCATCGTCAGTACCGTCAAGGGTACCCCAACGCGGTGTATGTAATAAGTAGCCGCGATCATCGAGATAGGTATCAGCAAACTCTTCAACTGCAATTGAGTTTGCCCGCAGTAGTTCACGCTCCAAAAGTGCCCATCCGGGAGGTGGCATCGGAGTTGTAATATCAATAACTGGTTGTGCTTGACTAACTCTTGCTGAATATGACAAAAAAAGTAAAAAAATATGAATGATGAGAAAAAACTTTTTATTTTTCATGATAAACCCACTATTTTAATTTCTTTTTTATTTAAAAAACTTGTGATTAATTTGTTTTTTAATTTATGTTAATTGTAATAAAAATCCAAATATTTTTTAATTTTTTTTTCATATGAGTTTGTTTAGAAATTAAATATATAAATTTATCCATATAGAAAATCATACTCATTTTTAAAAGAGGTGATTAACTAAAAACTCAAAATATCATATATATCTGATAAAATATGCTTATTCCTTATGTAAGAATGTGCCTCAAAAGGGCTTTGAGAAAACATTGCGTTATTTTATAGTATTAACAATTGCTTAGATATAATAAATTTTGAGGTAAAATGCAACAAAAAAATAATATAAATATCTAAATTATTAAGAACTTATAAATAATATTTTGTAATCTTTAAAATATCGTGTTTCCTAAACACTCACTACCAGAAAAAAATAATTAAAATTTTTCTTGACATTTTGGAAAATTATATATATAATTAAACAAATTAATCATTTTCAACATTTTCAACGTATTCTTGTATTATATTCTAATAGTCAAATATACTTTAGTTTTCTTTTATTTTAAGGGGTTTAGTGTTATGAAGAAAGAGGTTTTCACAATTCCAGAAATTGCAAAAATATTCAGATTATCTCGACATACTGTCTTTCATTGGGTGAAAAAAGGGTATTTAAAGGCTTACAGACCTGCAAAAAGTGCAGATTGGAAAGTGACAAGAAAAGAACTGGTAAAATATATGAAGGAACATGGTATACCGTCGGAATATCTAATTGGTGATAAAATAAAAATTTTGGTAGTTGACGATGAAATAGACATAACTACTTTCATTTCTAAAGCTTTGGAAAAAGAAAGAAATTTAGAAATTGATGTAGCTAATTCCGGATTTATGGCAGGGGTAAAATTAACAGAATTTAAGCCTGATATGGTAATACTTGATATAGTATTAGGTGATATGGACGGTAGAGAATTTTTTACGCAGATTAAAAAAAATTCTGAATTGGGCGAGACCAAAGTTATTGGAATTTCAGGGAAAATTGATCCTTCAGAAGAACAATCATTACTTAACCAAGGATTTAGTGCTTTTATAAGAAAACCTTTTAAAATAGAAGAGCTTAAAGAAACAATTTTTGAAATGTTAGAGAAATAATTTTCCAATTTGCAAGGGATTCCTTTAATAAAAAGGTTGATGTTAATTATAATGAAGCTTAAAAAAGAATTTAAAATAATTTTATGTTTTTTGTTGTTATTTAGTGGTTTGCTTGCAAAAGAACATGCTGCTGTTTTTGTGAAGCCTTTTATACAAGACCAACAGAAAAGACTATATATGATAAGTATGGGGAATTTAAGGGAAAGTAATGATATTAATAGTTCTATTATTACTGTTCTGGACAGCGGCACTGTAGTGGTGGAAATTGAGAAGGATAACGTTAAGAGATGGTTTCACGTAGAATTGGAAAATGGAACAAGAGGATGGATTTATCAGACTCTTTTAAAGTCTTATGCAGATGATTTTCAAACTAAAGGTGAATCATTAGTAGCTTTAAAAACTGATGAGGTACCGGAAAAGAAATCAGAGGAAATAAGAGAAGAAGACAATAAAGTGAAATCGGCGGATAACGTAGTATTCCATTTAGATAGAAAATCTATGTCTGAGAGTGTTCCTCAGCTAATTGAGAATCCGGTAAATAAATATTTATTGGTTTTAACTGCAGTTTTGTTGTTAACAAATGTAAGTTTGATTTTGTTGTTTAATAAATCCAGGAAAAAATCACAAAATATTGTAGTAAACAGTAAAAATGTGAAAGAACTGGAGGATTATAAAAAGAAAAATGAAAAAAATAATGAGAAAATCTCGTTTCTTGAGAAAAAAATAAGTCAACTGAAAAAAGAAATAGAAGAAGAAAGTATTCAAGTTGAAGCAAGTGAAGAATCGAAGATTGGAATATTTAATTCAGAATTAAATATTTCAGACCAGAAAGAAGAAATAAATAGTCCATCAAATTTATATAAAATTTATATGCATCAGTTCATTCAGAAAATCAGGCAGAGTTATTCTTAAGTTATTATATATAATCTTGAAATATTTGTTGATTTATGTTTTTTTTAATATATTTCTTATATAAAGTATATGTTTTTGATTTTAATATTATAAATTTTTTATTATGAAGGATTCAAATACTATCTCTAAATTATTACATATTTAATCTATAGTGCAGTTTGTGTTTATATACTTTAATAAGGTGAATAATTGTGGGACTTAGAGAATTAAAAAATCAGATATTATATGAGATAAAAAAAATAAATGAAT
>JAUVVT010000183.1 GCA_030604505.1 bacterium
GTTAAAAATGCTTACCTTTTGGTAAATAAAAATCGCAAACTTCAGATTAAACGTGAAGGAAATACAACATTTATTTCGCTGCCGGAAAAACCGGTTGATGAAGCCAATACCGTTGTGGTAATGGAGATAGAGGGTGCGCCCGATGTCGAGCCGGTAATTGTCGAACAGCGTAAAGATGCTGTTGTTAATCTAAAATATGTAGAAGCAATAACCGGAGGCAAAACAGTCAAAAGATTTAACCGTAAAGGTAAATTTCATATCTCCAAATGGACTTACCCTGAAGATACAATCATGTGGCACTTTAATATAACTAATCCCGGTTCATTTGAAGTGATGATTACTTATGCAGCTCAGGAAGAATGGCAGGACAGAGAGTATACAATCTCTGTCGGTTCCGCGATGTTAACTTCCAGGGTTGAAAATACAGGCGATTGGTATGAATACAAAACATTTAAGATTGGCATTATAAATCTGCAGAATCCCGGAAAATATACTTTGACAATAAAGCCCAAATCACCATCAAAAAATTATTTGATGTACTTTAAGTCTATGCAGTTAATACCTGTCGCCAAATAGTCTGTTCAACAATGGAAAAATGTCTGGACCGCTGATAATTGTGATGAAATGAGTAGTATGATTTGGGGCATCATATAATATAAATTTTCTCAATATGATGTGATTTTCAAATTCACATTTCATCGTTTTAATATTAAAACTATAAAAAGATAAGACTTAAAGTTAATTTATTATTGAATTCCTGATAAATAGCATTCTTTTTTTTCTTACTATTGGTCATAAGAACGTAAAAAGCAATACATAAAAAAATAAAGAATATGAAGAACAAAAGAAGTAAAAAGGCACATCATTTTAAGCCATGACAATACCCGCAAAATCCAATTCCTGCAGTCCTGGTATCTGTATGGCAGTTAAAACATATAGAACCCTCATCAACATGCCATACTCCATCTCCTGCCCCAGAAAACATTCCTATTGAATGTGTTCTTAAATCATTCCCTCTTCCGGGAAGAAAATCTCTATGACACATAATACAAGTGGGATCCTCTCCTTGAGAATCATGGCAGGCTGCACATTTTTCAATGTCTCTCTTGGCGAGTTGAGCATGCCTCCCTCCACCTGAACCAACTGCTTCCACTATTGCTCCCCAGTCCGGGCCGGAATGCCAGGAAGGCTTCAGATATTGTATCTTTTCATCTTCTTGATGACAACGAACACAAAATTGACTTTGCTCGTGACAAAGCGAACAATCTAATCTTTTATCATTAGCTTCAATACTATGCGTATAACGGTAATTAAGATTATGTACTCTCTTAACAGCCATTGTACTTTTTCCTTCACTGCTCGGTGCTTCAGGGCTGACATAATCTTTATCTCCATTGCCAACTGTCAAAAGACGGCTTCCTGTATGACAATCCTCACAATAATTATCCTCATGACAAGTCATACATTCTGATTCCTTAACCTTAGCTGTATGTTTATGAACAATCAACCAATCCGCATTATGCGACTGCGGAATAATAATAGATTCAGGAGTATGACAGCTTTCACACCTTTTTGGTGCAGTTAAATCATCATGACATCCAAAACATTGTTCCATACTTGGAAAATTTTCCTTTTGTGCATAATCAGTTTCTTCCAAACCTTTATGACAATCAGTGCATTCCATTTCTTGTTCTTCAATATGAAATACATGACTAAAATAATTGTCCCTTATAGGAAGATCAGGTAAAGCTTGAGGAGCATCCGGATCAATATGACAGGTTTTACATTCTTGCGAGGCAGTATCATCATCATGACAGATAAAACATTCATCATGAGTCGGTAAATTCCTATCATCGGCATTCTGGCTCTCAGGAATTGTTATATGACAATCCTCGCACTCTGCACCTATATCGTCAATATGCAGCTGATGAGAAAAAATAAGAGATTTTTGTTGTGCAATAATTAAAGATAAACAAAACATACAAAAGAGAAAAAATAAAAACAATATCGATATTATCGCTTTCATATTCTTTTTCATAAAATAAATACCTTATTATTTACTTCTTTTGCGAAACGAAAACCAGTAATTAGCACGGACAAGTAGTCGAAAATCATTGTCGTAATTATAATTATGCAATCCCTGCCCTTCAATATCCAGTGTAAATGTTTTTACGGGAATTATTGAAATTCCTACAAACGTACTGAGTACATTTTCAAAGT
The DNA here is from genome assembly GCA_030604505.1 of bacterium. Taxonomy (GTDB): domain Bacteria; phylum SM23-31; class SM23-31; order JAUVVT01; family JAUVVT01; genus JAUVVT01. The sequence continues at coordinate 2,221 of JAUVVT010000183.1, forward strand.
CTTCCAGACTTTCAAATAGTTTGTATCTTGAAATATTTGACCCCCCCCTCAGCCATATATTTTTTCTTATTGGATAATTAATGCTTCCTGTAAAACCATCCAATCGCCCACTGTATCCACTTGTGCGATTATAACTAATATTGAAACGAGTTGAATATAAACCTATATTATAACGATAACCTTTTTCTCCGGAATACGCAACAACTGATGTTCCTCCGGATATAGAAATATCTTCTGTTATATTATAATAAATTCGGAACCAGTATTCCTTATTATCATGCCGTGTAAATACACTAAAAATCGAATTCTTATAAATCCGTGGTTTCCTATAATAGTATTCGGCACTGAGAGAAAACTTTTTATACAGCGTCCTATTATAATAAAAATTTATTCGGTAAATATCGTCATAAGTCATATCCCAGTCAATCCGTCCATAAGTTTTTGTATTTTTAGACCACTCGGTATAAAAATCCAAACCTGCATGTTCCATCACATCAGTAGTTATATCCCATTTTTTAAAAGTAAATTTACCGGGGATTTTATAAGGTATGGGTTTCTGGTGTTTTTGAATATAACTTAAACTCATTAATGTTTTAAAAAACATTCGCGGCTGTATTCTGAATCCATACATACGGTTTTCATCCCACTTCTGAATCTTTATAGAATTATACCATGAAACAGGCATTCCGCCATAAAGTTCAAAATCTGCAATTCCCTTTAACTTTATCTTTCCGGAAATACCATCAATAGAACCGTTCCCAACACCAGAATATATATAATGTCTGCCAAATTTAAAATCTATTGTCTTAAAAATGTTTCTTACTCTTCCGTATAAATATTGAAATTTCCAATTACGGTTGTAATCGTTGTCATTAACAAAATCTTTTGTATAGCGCATATTTGTATGCAAAGAAATGTTAGAACTCCCAATATTCTTAGTGTTCATAACAAGTGTTTGATACCAGCGTAAATGTTTAGAAGAACCCGACTGTTGATCCTGAACCTGCCAGCTATATATATAAGAAGATACCCGTCCCGTAAGAACTTGACTATGCATCTCATTGAATGGAAAAAAAGAAATAATAACAAAATAAAGAAATATTATATATATTTTCAAAAACCTGTTCATCTATCTGCTTTACCATTTATATGGGTTGACTTATCATAAAAATTATTTTCTTTATCAATAACATCAATATGACAATACCAACACTGTGGAACTTTAGATGAATGCTTAAAACCACTCCTTGTCTTTCCATCAACAGGTGGCATTCCATGACAGGTCAGAGAACAACTATCCGCATTTGGATCATATCCTGTCCATAAAGGAGCATTCATTTTGTTCCCGGATGGAAAATTACCATGACAGTAAACATTTTTACAAGTACCAGTTTGAGTCTCCCAAACAGGTTCAGCCCCGAGTTCAATCGCAAGACCACTAAAAACAACTTCAGCAGGCTCAGCAGAATAAACGTGATCAGGATCATGCATTTCTTTAGGAACAATATGACAGGCTTCACATTCAACAGGTTCTGAAATTTCACTCCCTTTTAAATGTATCGTATGGGCTCCAACTCCTCTATACGAAGTCTCTGTATGGTCATTTAAATCTGGAGGTGGAGCACCGTCTTTCCCGCCATGGCAGAGATTACACTCTTCGGGATTTGGATGATGACATTTGTTGCAGGAACTCTCAGAAGATCCTCCTCCATAGTCTGCTCCATGGCACAGCTTACATGACTCCATTGACCATGCCTTCTTTCTTATATCCTGTCCGTGAAAATTAGGTGAATGAACATCCATTGGACCAGCAAGATGAACAAGCGGTTGGCTAATATTTAAACTGTCTTCAACTATCCATTTATATAACTTTTGAAAGTTCTCTTCAGAACCTATCCATTCCCGATGATTATCATCTCCTACATTAAGCTTCACAAGAAGGAAACTATACGGATTTCCTATAATAACATTCGGCTTCAAATCTGTACCATTCCCAATAATCTTCAGAATGGAGGATAAATCATAATTTCCAGCAGGTGATTCTCCGCTGTGACATCCAATGCACCTGTTTGCAAATATTGGTTTTATATCCTTTTCATAAGACATATTCTCTTTAACATAAATCAATGGATTCTCAGCATTAAACTCACTGCACGATAATACCATTAAACTTATTAAGAATATTAAAAATAATATGTATATCTTACTTGTACTCATTCTCATCTCTTCAAACTTCTATATAAAAGAAAACAGTCCTTTATGAACTGTTTTCCTTTTAATATAATTTAATTTTTATAAAGTTACGATTGGAATTTTCGCAATATTTTGAAAATAAGCTAACAATAATTTTAGTATCCGATAAATATAACTGCAGGGACAGAATATAATTCTGCCCCTGCATATGCAGTATACCTCACACCAATTTGCTTTGTATTTCTCTTATTTCAAAAGTATCATCTTTTTACTGTCTGTAAATCTACCGGCAGCAATCTGATAAATATAAACTCCCGAAGAAACTATATTACCATAGTCATCCCTGCCATCCCACATTACTTCATGATATCCCGCTGCCTCCCTTGCACTGACCAGAGTTCTCACCCTTGAACCAGTAATATTGTAAATATTGATGGTAACATTCACACTCTTTGGCAGTTGATATCTTATATAAGTTGATGGGTTGAATGGATTCGGATAATTCTGCTCTAAATTAAATACATTAGGTAAATTATTCGCAGAAATATCATCAACACCGGTAACCACATTATCCTCAGATAATTCTCCGGAATATATAGATTCATTTCCGCTGAAATCCACTGCTGAAACCTTATAATAATACTTCTCACCGGTAGTAGATAATTCATCTGTATACTTCGTATCTATCAACTTGACAATCGGCTGTACAAGTGATGCATCAAAATATTCCTCAGTTCCGCGATATACATGGAAGTAGTTAAAATCTCCATCTTCGGCATCCGTCCACTCTATAGTAAC
>JAUVVT010000199.1 GCA_030604505.1 bacterium
AAAACAATAAGGAAACTAACGAGGTCTGTGCTACCTGCCATGAGAATAATTCAAAAGAGCATGAATTGACTCCTTAAATCAGCAGAAACAATCTAAAAACCTATCAAGTGCATACTTTTAAAGAGTTGAAAAAATAATGTAAAATATGAAAGAGAGAGGCTACCACGTCATTCCGAGAACTCAGGATTCCTCGTATTGTTATATATCTTACATTCTGCATCTTTTTATCTTAAAAAGGATAGAATACTATAAAAAACGACTTTTTAAGTTATCATTTTATTAACAAGGCATTATTAATAAATTTAAAAATATTGGAGGTAATAATGGGTTATTCTGAAGTAAAAATAAATGAAGCAAGAAAAGATTTCGATAAGGTTCTTGAGGTTCTGAGGACTACGCCGGATATTGATAAGATGTATGGAGCACCTATTGAGGAGTTTAAGCGGCGGCAGGATTTGACCTATGAGCGATTAAATGAAGCCGGATTCGATGTGGGGTTTGTATTTTCGGATGAGCATTACAACGGCGATGTTCCATATTTGGGTGGCAACACAAATATTCACGTTGAGCAGGTTGCGGGTGCAATTGGCAAGACCGGTTTTCATGTTATTGCCGGTCTTGAAGGAGGGTATGTAGCGGAGCAGCTTGCGCCTCGCGCCGGGGCTAAAGTGCATAAGGTTGAACTGCTCCAGCTTGCTGATGAGAAGTATCCTGTTAAAGCGGAAAAACTCGAGGCGGTTTTAGAAGAAGCTGCTGATAAAAAGGTTGAAAGAGTGGCACTTTTGACACCACGACAGGTAGTTCCCGCAGGAATAGTCGAGTATCTCGAAAATGTTTATGGAAAAGAAAATATTATCGATGCACAGGAGATATACTACAGAATAAAATATATCAAATCAGATATTGAGCTGCGGCTTATCAGAGATGCTAATGTAATAGCGGATGCGATGATACGTGCAATGCTTGCAGTTTTGAAACCAGGAATGCTCGAGACTGAACTTGCAAGCTGGGCGTATTTCGTTGGGAAACAACTTGGTTCTGAAGAAAACGGCTGGGATGTAATTATTGGTGCCGGCGAAGCCAACCGCACATTGATAGGCAAGGCATTAAACAGGGTTATAAACGAAGGCGAATATATTCACATAGGTGCTGCACCCAAACGGGACGGTCTCAATTCCTGTCTTCGCCGGTCTGTAATAGTAGTTGATGACCCATCAAAGGTTACATCGGAACAGAAGTACTGGTTTGACCTGGTTGAAGGTGCATTTCAGGTCGGATATGATAAATTTGTGGAGGTGGCGGAAAAAAACCTTCCTGCAAGGATTCAAGAACAGGCGCTGGTAGATTATTTTGCTTCGCATTCGGATGAGGTTTCAAAAAAGATTGGCAGAAGAATCGAATTAGAGCAATTTAAACCATATACGGGTACTCATAACGCGGGTTATACGGAATGCCAGGAATTTTTTGGTGCTATTACGGATGATTCGGATGAACCTCTCGGAGAACAAATCGTAATGATGCTCGATGTTGCTCTTCGCGGCATCGGTGATGATTGGAACGATGTAATTATTCCCGGTTTTGAATACCTTGTTGTCGAAAATACACTGGGTAAGTTTGGAACCAGAGTAGAAAATTTTAACAAGGTTCCTGTAAATGTGCAGCATTTAGTCGGAAATCCCGAAATGGTCTAATCTTAATAAAGAAACTTCGGATTGTATGGATTATAAAGCTCAAAGAGGTATTAGTTTTTGAATATTAATAAACAATTATTTTTGACGTTTTTAATTAATCAATAATTTTAGGAGGAAGATATGTTTTTAAAAAATAATTTAAATCGCAGAGAATTTTTAAAGAAAAGCGGAACAATTGGTTTAACTATTGGTGCTATTCCTTCGATTCCAAATATAACAAAAGCGAGAGCAAAAAAATCCTCGATTAAACTCAGTTTATTCAGTGTAACATTTGCCGGAGTATGGTATGACGGTCCTTCACTGACTATAAAGGAATTTATCCGCTTGGCAAAATCCATAGGATACGACGGCGTGGAATTAGGTGCAAAACGACCTCACTTAAATCCATTAGACATGGATAAACAGGACTGTCTTGAAATAAGGAGGCTGGTTGATTCGTTGGGAATGGAAATTAGCAACGTAGCTGCGTATAACAATTTTACCAGCCCAATAGTTGAACAGCGGGAAAATGATTTGCTGATGCAAAGGGAACAAATGAGACTTGCAAGTTATCTGGGAGTTAAGATTTTCCGCTTATTTGCGGGTTGGAACGGCGTTACAATGGATAATGGAATGGCTTATTATGGTGATGCACGAAGAGCACGGCAGATAGCTTTTCCGAAAGTTACAAAAGAACAGCGCTGGAGATGGTGCAGGGAGTGTCTTGAAGAAGCGGTAAAGTGGGCAGAAAAATTTGGATTAACACTCGCTCTGCAGAATCATAAACCATTAATGAATAGTTATCAAGACGTCCTTAAAATGGTGAAAGAAATTAGCTCTGAGAACCTCAAGGTTTGTCTTGATGCACCGTTATTAAATTCTCAATATGACGAACATGTGAGACAATCAGTTTTAGATACGGGGAAAGATTTAATAATGCATTCACATTTTGGCGGTGAATTTGACAGAACGTCAGATGGAAAGGCTGTCATGCGTGTAATCAGAAAGGATGGAACGGTTGTAAATTATCCTGTTTTTGTTGAGACCCTGGCTAAGATTGGTTATAATGGTTATTTAGCATACGAATTATGTCATCAGTTTAAGGTTAATGGAAAATTTGGCAAACTTAAAGATTCTGAAGAACAGGCAAGACGTGCTCTTGAATATATGAAAAATATTATATCTAATTACGCCTGATAGCAGCGGTATAAAAACTTTTGTTCTGTTGAGTCTGGAAACAGAAAAATTTGAACGATTTATTTGATATAAAATATTAATCTTAAAAATACCTGAAAGATTATAAAAGGATACTATTATGGCAAATTGCAAGCAGTTAAAGAATTTATCCGAAGAGAACAGTCTGAGCCGGCGTCTCTTTTTGTCCTATTTTACCGGTATTGGAATGGCATCTTCTCTTCTTCCCGGTATTCTCTTTATAAAATGCCAAGGCAAAACAGATAAAAAGATTACCAAGAAGATGCTTAGAGAGGCTGAACAGTTAGCCGGTCTGGAGTTTACAGATGAAGAACGGGAATTAATGATTGACGGATTAAACAGCCAACTTGAAAAATACCAGGAACTGCGAAATGTTCCGCTGGATAACAGTGTGCCTCCTGCTTTACACTTTAATCCAACCTTACCCGGAATGACATTTGAAAAAAAATCGAAAACCATTAAAATGAGCAATGTCCAGATTTCTCGAGTTCCATCAAATCTTGAGGAGCTTGCATTTTTACCGGTTACTCACTTAGCAAAGTTGGTCAAATCACGGAAAGTCAGTTCAGTTGAACTTACAAATATGTATCTATCCCGATTGAAACGTTACGGTCCCAAACTCCAGTGTGTTGTTACTCTGACAGAAGAATTGGCCATAAAGCAGGCAGAAAGAGCAGATGAAGAAACTGCAAAAGGGCGCTATCGCGGTCCTCTGCACGGCATTCCCTGCGGAGTTAAGGACCTTTTTTCCACTAAAGGCTATAAGACGACCTGGGGAGCAATGCCATATAAAGACCAGATAATTGATAAAGATGCAACAGTTGTTGAGCGTTTGGAAGAAGCAGGAGCGGTACTGGTTGCTAAACTGACCCTTGGAGCACTCGCTATGGGAGATGTCTGGTATGGCGGGAAAACGAGAACTCCGTGGGATACTGAAGTGGGTTCAAGCGGTTCTTCCGCCGGTCCGGGGGCTGCTACTGCTGCAGGTTTGGTCGGATTTTCAATCGGTACGGAGACTAACGGTTCTATTGTTTCTCCGTCGGTACGATGCGGTATTACCGGGCTTAGACCTACTTTCGGGAGAGTGAGCCGATACGGGGCAATGGCTTTAAGCTGGAGTATGGATAAAATAGGACCTATGTGTCGAACCGCAGAAGACTGCGCTCTTGTTCTAAATGGTATTTACGGTCCTGATGGAAAAGATTTAACCACAGCGGATATTCCATTTAACTGGGATTGTAATTTAAATATAAAAAATTTGCGGATAGGTTATGTAAAAAGCGCCTTCGAAAAAGAACGTGAAGATAAAGAATGGAAAGCCAATGATGAAGCCACTCTTGAGAAGCTGCGTTCCCTCAGCTTTAAACTTATACCTATCGAACTTCCGGATTATCCTATCGGGACGATGAATTTTATTTTGAGGGTTGAAGCAGCTGCTGCTTTTGATGAACTTACGAGAAGTAACAGGGATGACCTGCTTGTCCGCCAAAACAAGGGCGCCTGGCCGAATACCTTCAGGCGGGCCCGAATGGCTCCCGCAGTCGAATATATTCAAGCCAACCGTCTGCGCACTCTTGTTATGAAAGCAATGGCTGACTTGATGTCCGATATTGACGCTTACGTAGTGCCGGCTCATGGAAACGAAAATCCTACATTAACAAATCTTACCGGAAATCCTGCTGTTGCAGTTCCAAACGGTTTCAATAAAAAAGGACTACCCACTGGCATTACATTTATCGGCAAACTCTACGGTGAGGCAGAACTGCTTGCTTTAGCCAAGTTATATCAGGATTCGACTGATTTTCATCTCAAGCATCCTGCTCTATAAAAATTATATGAACCATAGATTTTAACAATTTATACAGATTATACGGATATGAGGAAGTTAGGAATAATGAAAGATAATAAATAAACGTTATAATATTTAAGGTTTTTCAGAACAAGGTGATACAACAATTTTTAATTAAAATTTAAAGGTAGAAAAATGTGCAAAAAGTATTCAATTATTTTAATATTTTTAATTATTGTATTTTTATTACCTCCGCAGATGACTTCTGCAAAAAGAAATTCGGCAGGTGCTGTTGTGTTAGTAAATTCAGAATCGGAGAACCGTTTTGACTTTGACCGTTACTTAAAACTTTA
>JAUVVT010000317.1 GCA_030604505.1 bacterium
TCCAAGAATGGAATTAATCATCTGTGAAGGCTCAGAAGGACATGTTATAAAAGATGTTACTGCGATTAACAGGCAAGGTAGAGTTCGTAAGCACCAGGATGAGGACCTTGCTGTAAAATACCGAACTGCATATAAAAAACCAATTGTCAGCGTAAATAGTACCACAAGGGGACCACACGAAAGTCCTGAAATTTTGCGCCACTATCAATGGCATTCAATGATAGTGAAAGTTCAGGGTGTAGGAGTCTATGCCAAGGACAGCTTTATCGATTTTAACAGCAAACCGATAAGAAAATATGCCAATCAATCCAGAATCCTTATGGATTTTTTTAATTCACTTAAGAACTATACCTCTATGAAGCTAACATCAGAAAAAATCGAATCAGCTCCCGTGAAATATAAACGAATGCTTTCATCAGACAGAGAAGCAGTCGTATATCTGCATACGGACGGATATAATAAAACTGTTCCGAAAGGAAAAGTGCTCAAACTGAGAAATCTTGATATCCCTGATGGAGAAGTTTCAATTATAATAGTACACCCCGATTCGGGAAAGAAATCAAGAAGTACAGAATCTGTTACAAACAAAGGTTTTTCTCTAACATTACCCGGATTCTATGAAGACATTGCAATACACATAATGCGGTGATAATTTGTCCAGGTATATATTTATTTGGAATATATTCTTTTATTTGATAGGTATATTTACTGGTGCATCAGGTATGTCAATTCCGGCTGATTCTGCGACTGGTTCCATTACTTCTCGTTTTGAATCTTCTCCTGCAATAACTAAATACCAATACAAAGCCATAGCATTTGCAACTGGTGCCCCAGGGTGCACCTTATCACTGGCAAAACCTTCAGGGAACAATGATTCTGTAATTTCAAAAAGCTCAGGACCTGGATAAAAATTGTCTAAAGAATCTAATGCTGCCGTAAGAGCATATTGTTCGCCTAATAAATTTAAAGGATAGTTGCCTGTTTTATAAATGTGGGTAGCCATATAGGCACTTTCAATTCCAGACTCTAAAAATTGAGAAATATAACAAATAATCGCTTGAGCTCCTTGTTGTATATGTATTTCATCATCCGGTTCCTCAATACCAATAAATCTATTATTGCAGTCCCCAAATGCCCATTGTAATGACTGCTGAGCTAACATAATAGTTGCTTTTGGAATTCCAGCATCAATTTTGCCTCCTGGATTTACATAGTAGTTAATTGCATCAGTTATATGTTTTCCGGTGCCGCAAATATCTGTCCATTTAGCAATCGGTGTACCGCCGACTGTATGCTTAAATACGTAATAGGTAGTATCATTACCAACATGGTTATTCAACATCTCTTGTAAAATTGATGGCCAGGGTCTTTCGCGTGGAACGTGCGAAGTAGAATATCCTGTTACCAAAAATGTTTTCCGATTGCCGTCTAATATTCCCTGACGAGCTTTGTGTTCGTATAATATTTTAAAATTTTGACCATTAAGAATCGAGTATCCGGCAAAAAAAAACCATATAAAAACAATTTTTCTCATCTTTGTCCTGTTAAAATCAAATACAACGTTATGTGTAAAAATTTGATAAAAGATTATCATTTGAAAATTTCAGTATAATATAATCAGATATTAATCAAACGTCAAACCCTATTTCAATAATTTAATGATATAGTATTAATGCCATAGGTAGCTTGAACTTTGAGAATAAAAATAAAGCTAATATGTATTTGCGGCTAATTGGAATATAAAACAGCTTTTTAATATATTTTAAATTAATATAGGAATCGAGAAAATTTTTTCTATCCTGATTTTTATGTTAAAACTGCATGTGTAGTTCTCGAGCAGTTCCTAAAAAATGGTTAATAAAATCCTTACCAATCAACTCCTCCGGAAAATAATTTTAAATACACGGAAAATTTTCGAGATGTGCTCACTTTATCAAAGTCATTCTTTTTGACAGGTATTTGTGTTTCGTTTTGAGAACATAGATATACACACCTGATGAAACAGGAATACCCGATTTATCTTTCCCATCCCATATTACAGAATATGTGCCCGGATTTAAAATCCCGCTTTTTAATCGTGTAGTCTCCTGACCGAGAATGTTGTATATTATAAAGTCAATATTTTCTCTTTTGGGAATCTCAAAATTGATAGTGGTGTATGGATTAAAAGGATTTGGATAATTTTTATAAAGTCTGTAAGAATTTGGCTGCATTGATTCATTATCTGCGGTAAGCGCAGATGGGATGGCGTGATCGGTGGAATAAATCAGTATTCTATAGGTTTGGCTGTTCTGGTCCAATTCGTAAATTAAAAGTTCGAGAAGACTGTCGGAATCGACATAATCTAAACCAAACAAAACATAATCGAGAGTCGGACTTGTCTTTTCAAGAAGTAAATCGCCGGTGCTTCCTTCATGTACGGTAAGGCTCTGTGTCTGAAGAGTGTCGATTGTTTCAACAATAATATCGTTTATTCCGTTATTGTTTAAATCTATCGAGAGAAAGTTATAAGTATTCGGAAGTGGAATACTCGTGTCAATAAATGACCGCCATATCCAGCTGCCGGTATCATGATAGTCCCATACTCCATAATAATTAACAGTGCCAGGTGATTGTCCTAAGACAAGTTCATATATTTTATCACCATTATAATCTACTAATCCTAATAATGTTAGAAAAGGGACAAATTTTGAATCATAAAAGTATGATTCTAATTCCGGGTCGTATAATTTAACTCGCCGGGAGTTTTCTTTATAAACGATAAATATATAATCTGTGCTTCCGTTGTTATTTAAATCCCCAGTCGGAATCCAACTGAATTCATTTGTTTCCATTTCCAGTATTATTACATCTTGATGAGTATCATTATCAATTATCCTGAAATAATTAGCATCCTTTACAACAAGATAGTTACCAAAAGTAGTATTTACAGAAGAAGCCCCCCCCGCATATGAATATGGTTGAGATGCCCATTCAAGAGAGATTATCTTTTCTCCTGTATAGTCTGCAGGAGAAATTGTTTGACCTATCGTTTTTGTTGATAAGATAAATAAAAACAAAATAATATATCTTTTCATATCAAACCTCTGCTAATTATTAATGTCATCAAGAAAGAATATATAGTAAAAATGTTTTCTTATCAAGGGGAATTTAATTAAAACAATTAAGAAAATATGTTAACAGTATAAAATAAATTATCACAAAAAAATCTCACCAAAACCTCCATTCATACATTTAATATACGAAGCAAAAAAACTTTTTCATCCAAAAAATTGAACCTTTTGAATAGTTGGGTGTATTATCCTATAAATGATTAATTTATTATCAAAATATATTATTTTGAAACGGAGGATTTAGGATATGAAACTTTCCAAATATATTATTTATAATTTCATTTTTATTCTTTTATTTTTCTTTTATATTCAGATTGTAGCTCAGACAGAATCGGAAAAGCCTGAAAAAGTTCATCGCATACGTAAAGTGATGATGTCAAATGAATGGTATAAAAATCAGGCTGAACTGTGGAATAAAGAGTGGGACAAAAACCCAAAAAATGAAGATGCCTGGTATAATTATTATTTAGCAGTTCGATATGCAAATCCGCCTTACGGAGAAAATACCAAATACAAACAAATTATGGATAATTTAATCTCGAAAATGGAAAAGTATATCCCCGATTCTTATGTATATTATTTTGTAAAATATGGATACACTCATAATTGGGATTCTAAGGATGTTTCTCTTCTTGAAAAAGCGTATGAATTGAACCCGGATGAACCGGAA
>JAUVVT010000326.1 GCA_030604505.1 bacterium
ATATAACCTTTATCACAAAGTGTTTCCATTTGCTTATTTGAAAGCACTCCAGGAATCCACTTTGCCCAAGGTTTTTCAGACATTTTATTGTTGAAATGTAAATTTAACTATTTTAGTTTCAACTAATAATTATACTACCAAGAATATAAAATATTATTTTTTATTGGATGGTCAGTGTTTTGTATCTTTTGGCGGACAAGGATCATTTCAAAAGCTATCTTTATCTCTTATTTTACCATTCTTTCTATGTATAACTAACTCGCTTTGTTGGTTTTTTGCAATTTCCCTTGCAAAATCAATAGCATCTTTTTGTGTTTTAGTGATTTTTGTAACTTTTTTGCTGGCCCTCACCTTTAACAGCCCAATTATTTTTGTGTGGCACTACATGCTGATTTTTACCCATTCTAAATCCCCCAATTTTATTATAAAATTAATAAATACCCACAATTTATTTATTTTTTAAAAGTTAAGGAAATTATTTTTATAAATCAACATATTTCTAGAATTTTTTTATTCACTCCTCATGCTCTAAAATATTTTTAATTTTAGGCAAGTCTTCCTTTTTTACTTTGATATGCATTGAGATGTGGTCTTTGTTGTATTTTGTGGATATTATGCTGGTGAATTTTCTGATTTTGTTTATTTGTTTGAATTTTGAAAAAGGTATGTTGACCTTTTCATCGACAAAGTTTTTTAGTGCCTGATTGATGATTTCGTTAAGCATATTGTTTAGTCCGATTCCACGTTTTGCCGAGATAAAGACCGCATCTTTATATTCATACTTCATCTGTGCGATAACCCTGTCGTCTTTTAGCATATCGAGTTTGTTAAAAACCATAAGTGTCGGTTTATCTAAAATTTCCAGACCTTCCAGAACCTCATTTACGGAGCTGATTTGTTCCTCCAACTGGGGATGGGTTATGTCTGCAATATGGACCAGAAGGTCGGCATCTGTTGCTTCTCCGAGTGTGCTTTTGAAGGATGCGATAAGATGATGGGGGAGTTTTCTGATGAATCCGACTGTATCGGAGAGGAGAATATCAAACTGGTTTTTAAAACTTACTCTTCGCACGGTTGAATCGAGCGTTGCAAAGAGTTTGTCTTCGACAAGAACGTCAGATTTTGTTATGGCATTAAGAAGAGTGGATTTTCAGGTGTTAGTATATCCGATTAATGCTGCTTTAAAGAGTTCTTTCCTCTTTTTGCCTCTTGTTAGTCTCCTTTTTTCAAATTTTTCGAGTGTATCGGACAGTTTTTTGATTCTTTTACTGATATTTCTTCTGTCAACCTCAAGCTGTGTCTCTCCCGGTCCTCTCAGACCGATACCGGTTCCGCCCTCCTGCCTCGAGAGATGTGTCCAGTACCGCGTAAGCCGAGGAAGCATATATTTAAGCTGGGCAAGCTCAACCTGCGTTTTTGCTTCATTTGTGCGGGCATTCTTGGCAAATATGTCTAATATTAGTCCTGTCCGGTCTATAATCTTTTTATTGATAACCTTCTCAAGATTCCGTGCCTGTGATGGTGACAAATCCACATCAAAAATAATACAGTTTGCTCCGTTCAAACTTGCTATTTTCGATATCTTTTCTGCCTTACCCTTTCCGATATAAAATCCCGAGTCAATATTTCTTGTCTCGTGTACTACCTGTTCAGAAACTTCCAGTCCGGAGGTGTTGGATAATTGAAGAAGCTCCTTCATGTTTTCTTCTATTTCCAATTCCGTATTGAATCGGCTATAAACACCAACAATGATTGCCTTTTCTTGCTTCAATATTTTACTTTTTCCTTTATATTATTTTTTAAAAGTAAAATTTTTTTCACTGTAGTTTAAAAAATTATGTTTCTTTGGAATTTTTATCCCTTACAATCCACATTTCCATTCCAAGCAGCAAAAGTGCACCAATCAGCAAAAATTTTCCCACTTCCCTGCCGAATCTTGATTGCCTGATTATCTCAGCTATATTTTTTTCTTTATCGAAGTAAATTACCTTATCTGCGGCAGTTTTTAGGTCCTTTTCAACCGGTTTGAAAAGGTCAGACTCTTTTGGGTCTATGTTAACAGAAAATATCTTTATCAGTTTTTCATCGGCAGATAATTCATATATACCGGGCAGTTCGGTATCAGCGAATTTGACTATATAATTGTCCGAACGTATCTTAATTTCCGGTTTTTCCTCGTACCCGTCCGGTTTCTTGATTAAAAATTTATCGGCATTATCTCTTGTTGAAAACGAGATTTCATCTCCAATTAGTAAACTATTCTTTTTTAGGTAAGTTTCATTTGAAAGGTAATAGACCGCCTGATTGATTATCGGAACAAAAATCCCCTTAAAGGGGAAATCACTCCACGCAGCATCGGGTGAAGAGGCAAATGTCATAATCCTTCCACTGTTAAAGTAAGATTCGCATAGAAATGGATTACCATTCGAAAGTTCAATAATTACATTAAACTCCGGCTTTTTTTCAAGTGTAAAAAATTTGTAAAAATGAGGTGAATCAACGGTATTTTTCACTTCTTCAAACATACCCGAAAATATGGGATGCCCAAACTCAATTCTGCCGAACGACACAAATCCATTCTTTGGGTCCGGGGAATCATTTACCGAAAGGATTTTTGGAATCAAAAGTTCTTCTGAGATTAACCTGTTGTAATAACCTGCGTCGGTTTCGCCTCCGGGGAAAATTATCAATCCTCTACCGTTATTCAGAAAGTTCTTCAGTTTATACAGCTCAGAACCCGGCATATTTTTTATGTTATCAAGTATAATAATATCATAATTTTCCGTTTCACTTGTAGAAAATGAAGACGGATTTATTGTAGTGACGCCAATAAGAGATAAATCCGAATTTTCAGGATTCAGAGCAAGTTTTATAAAATTTTCCGAGTCATCCTTACCTGATACAAGCAGAACGTCAATTTTTTCAGGAATCGTAAGATCGAAGTATCGTTTGTTATCCTCATCCAGCAGGTCGTTCTCGATTTCAACGAATCCTGAAATAAATCCGGATTTTTCCGGGATTACCGAAAACTTTACAGAACCGGAAGTTCTCCTGTCCAGGTTAATAGTTTTTTGGGCGGTTCTCCTCCCATCTAAATAGAGATTGACAAGAAGCTCACCGACCGCTTTATCGCTGTAGTTTGAGATAACCGATTCGATTTCTATTTCTTTATTCTTCTTGAGAATCTGATTTCTTATTACGGCACCGCCGATACCAATATTATCTTTTTTGAATTGGCTGTCGGTGAGGATGAATTTCTTTACCTGTTCATTTTCTTTAGAGGTTGTTCTATTTATGTTCTTTAGGCTGCCATTTTGCAGGTCTGAACAGATATATATTTCTCTGTTATAATTTTTTGAATTAGCCAAAACCTCCTCCGCATCTTCGATTATTTTGCTTATGTCTGCTGAAAAATAGGTTGGTTTTGAATCCTTTATCAAAACAAGCAACTTGTTTTTATCTAAGACAGGATTCATAGATTTAAGTTTTCCGGCTTCAGAAGCTAAAGTAAAATAAATCTGGTCATTTTCCTCGAAGCTGTTGATAATCTCAGCAGAAGCAGTTTTAATCTTGTCAAAAAATTGTTCGTTTCCCTTTCCGGCAGCCGAGCTGAGGGAATTATCAAGTATTATGACTGCTGATGTTTTTATATGACTTCCTAACTGTCCCGGGGATGTTTCTTTTAAAGCCGGGCGGCTGAA
>JAUVVT010000419.1 GCA_030604505.1 bacterium
ATTAATTTTATCCATATTCGCAACTCCACCGTTGATATGGACTGGCAGAATTGCTTTTGTGTTTTCTGTGATTTTTTCTTCCATTTTATCCGGATTTATCTGAAATGTTTCAGGGTCTATATCCACGAAAACCAGCAGTGCATCTTCTAATAGAATTGCATCCACCGTTGCAACAAAAGTATAAGGAGTAGTAAGAACTTCATCTCCTGCGCCTATTCCAAGTGCGTAGAGAGCGGCATTGAGTGCCTGGGTTCCAGACCCGGTTAGAAGGCAGTACTCTGCCCCCATTAATTCGGCAAACCTTTCTTCAATAGTTGTGACCAATTTACCCCTTGACCATCTTCCACTACGCAGTGCAGATAGAACTGATTTTTCGTCTGTTTCATCAATGATTGGCCAGGAAGGAAAGCGTTTGGTTCTAACAGGCTGACCGCCAAGAACTGCAAGTTCACCTGCTTTTTTATTTCCATAGGCAGGAATTCCCCCTGATGCAACAGCAGCAATAGCGCCTGCCGACGCAGTGCCTAAAAATTGCCGCCTGGTTAAATTATTTTTTTTCATTTCTAACTCCGATTATTGTGATAAAATTATAAAATACTTTTCAAGAAACTTCTCGCTTTTTTATCTTCTTTCTGATTATGTTAGTTTATCTCTGTTTTCATAGATTTTCAAAATGCCATTGTAAATATTATCTGTATCTTCTTTTGTTCCGGATAAAGCCCAGTGCCATATTCCGATTGATTCTTTACAGCGTTGAGCATTATTCGGGCATTCATTTTCTTCACGGTACTTTTTAAGTCTTTCTTTTGAAAAAATTTTCTTAAATGTTCTTGAATTTAACGTATTCTCAATAACTGGTTCTTTATTTAATTCAAATATGCTTTGGCGAAATGTTGGAATTCCCTCTGCATTTAGAGCCTTTTCAAAAACATCCAGTGAAACATCATTAAAGTGTTCCTTTTTATATCTGAAATCATACGTATAATAAGTTGCCTTTCCTTGACCTTCATAATGCTTTTGAGGGAGTATTCCAGGAATATCTTTAAGATTTGATGTTAAATATTCTGCATTTTCAGTTCTCCGATTAACACGTTCTTCAAGTAAATCCAGCTGAGGAAGCAATACAGAACCCTCAAACTCATTCATTCTATACTTAGGAGCTCCAATCATCCATCTTCTCCTTGCTGGGCTGCCTGTTTCGGTTTCAACTCCTAGTGTATGGAAAGAATAACACCTATTCATTAATTCGTCGTCATTACCAATAGCTGCTCCTCCTTCTCCGCAGCCAATAATCTTACTGACCTGAAAACTAAAACATCCTATGTCGCCCAAGGAGCCACACTTTTTACCTTTGTATTCTGTGAAAAGTGACTGACATGCATCTTCAACTACCATAAGATTATGCTTTTTTGCAATTTTATTGATTCTGTCCATATCAGCTGATAAGCCTGCTATATGAACGGGTTCAACAGCTTTTGTATTGCCGTTTATCTTTTCCTCCATTTTGGCAGGGTCCATCTGAAACGTCTCAATATCTATATCCACAAATACTGGTAGAGCATTTAAAAGAATAATCGCATTCACTGAAGCAATAAATGTGTATGGTGTAACAAGAACCTCATCTCCGGCATCAACTCCGACAGCATATAGTGCAGAGTGTAATGCTTGTGTTCCTGAACCGGTTCCAACACACCTTTTAGTCCCGGTTAACTCGGCTAACCTCTTTTCAAATGTGTTGACCTTCTCTGCACCTCTTTCAAACCTATACCATTTACCGCTCTTATATGTAGAGAGAAGCGATTCCTCAATAGATTCATGAGTTTGGGGCCATGGAAAAGATTTATTTACTGCACGCTTGCCGCCGAGTATAGCAAGTTTTGTGGCATCTTTACTTGTTTTTCCTCAAGCAGGAATTGCCCCTGATGCAATAGCAGCAATAGTGCCTGCCGACGCAGTGCCTAAAAATTGCCGCCTGGTTAAATTGTATTTTTTCATTTCTAACCCTCCTCGTTGATAAATGTTCTGTTCAATTAGATATATATTTTTAATACTTGATTATTATCTAAATCAGTGATATAATAGCACTTAAAATTATTCTGTAGAATATATTTATTTGAAAAGGAGAAATATCTACTTTTATCTCTCCTTCGCCGTTTGCATTTTACTCCAGTCCATATCTGGTTTTTTTTCTATCTTCGTCACTTTAATCTTTCTAACTTCATCAACATTTTCTACAATCTTCTTAAAGGCATTAATATACTGGTCCAACAAATCTTTCTCTGCCTGGGGGAAGGTAGGCAGAGCCAGCAGTTCTTGATGTAGTTTTTCTGTGACAGGTAAATCTCCCTTGTTATAGGTTACTTTCCTCTTTACATGTTGACAATTCCAGGGACATCCCTTTCCCCACATATCCCCCTCTTGAAAAATAGGTTGAAGATGCAACAATTCATACCTTTCAGTTGTAACTTCAACGCCTTCTGCCTGCAGGGCAGTAATGAATTTTTCCCTCTCTAATCCTCCAAGTTGTTCTGATTTGTATTTGATTCGGTAACAATAATAAGTCCGTTTGACATCTGGTGGAGTTTTAATTGTCTCTATGCCTTTAATTTTTCCCAATTCGGAGTCTAAATATTCATGATTTTCATTTCTCTGTTTATTTCTTTCATCCAGATGCTTAAGTTGTACCCTGATGATTGCTGCCGCTAAAGGATGAATCCTGTACTTATAGCCGAAACAGGTATGAGAAAATTTTCGATATCTGGAATCTTCGGGTAAACCCGGTAACCTTTCATAATGTCCAAGAGCTACTGCTCTTTCATAATATTCTCGATTATCTGTAATTAATAATCCTCCCTCAATAGCAGGTAACAATTTAGTAG
>JAUVVT010000435.1 GCA_030604505.1 bacterium
AAGGGATTGATAATCCCAGAACCAGCACCGAAATTCTCCTCGGATATGTCTTGAATTCCAAAAGAATCGACCTTTATTTAAGCTACGATAAAATCCTCCTTGAAGATGAATTATCAAAATTTAGAGAACTAATCAAAAGACGTGCAAAAAATGAACCTATACAATATATTACCGGTTCTACCGAGTTTATGTCTCTCCCTTTTATTGTTAATCCGAAGATATTAATTCCGAGACCCGAAACCGAAATCCTCGTTGAGACTATTATTGATATATCAAAAGAAAGATGGAATGATGAAAAAGTAATTAATGTTTTAGATATTGGCACTGGAAGCGGAAATATAGCGGTGAGTCTTGCAAAGTATATTGAAAATTCCAAGGTATTTGCGATTGATATAGAAGATGAAATTCTCGACATTGCTGAAGAAAATGCAAAGATAAACAATGTCTCAGAGAAAATTACATTTAAGAATTTATCTATGTTTGATGCTGTTCAAACCGAATTTTCAAATATTCATATAATTGCATCTAATCCCCCTTACATCTCTTTGGAGGAATTTCCGGGTCTGCAGGATGATGTTAGGTTATATGAACCGGAAAAGAGTTTGCACGATAGCGCAGATGGATTATCATTCTATAAAATTATATGTGAAAAAAGCAAAAATTGGCTTGCCTCCTCTGGAATGATTTTTATAGAAATGGGAATAGGGGTAAGTGATAAGATTTATAATATCCTAAAATCTTACAGATTTTCAAATATAAAAATTGTAAAAGATTACCAGCAAATTGAAAGAATTATTTACTGTGACTTACTTTAACTTCGACCTGCGGGTCTTTGAAAAGAGTTAAGGAAAAAGGAGGTTTTGGTATGAATTCGAATATTTTCAGGGAATACGACATAAGGGGGGTGGTAGATGTTGACCTTACAAGTGATTTGGTTGAAAAAATTGGGAGGGGATTTGGTACGCATGTAAAATCAAAAGGAGGAAAGAGTATTAGTGTTGGGAGGGACGTTAGACCGAGTTCAAAAGGTTATAGTAAAAGTTTTATAGATGGTATATTATCCACAGGTTTGGATGTTATCGATATTGGTGAGGTTCCCACTCCTGTTGGATATTTTAGTCTATTTCATTGTAATACTGACGGCGGTGTAATTATTACTGCAAGTCACAACCCTTCGGAGTATAATGGTTTTAAATTAAACGTTGGTAAAAGTTCAATATATGGAAAAGAAATTCAGGAGGTAAGAAAGATTATAGAGAGTGAAAAGTTTGAATCCGGAAACGGTAAATGCGAAGAAGCTGATGTTGTTACTCCATACATTGAAATGATAAAGTCAAAGATTAAAATAAAAAAAGAATTAAATGTTGCAGTTGATGCAGGAAACGGAATGGGCGGATTTCTGGGACCTTTACTGTTAAGAGAGTTGGGATGTAGGGTAACAGAACTGTATTGCGAACTGGATGGTACTTTTCCGAATCATCATCCAGATCCAGGAGTGGAAAAAAATATTCAGGATTTGATTAAAACCGTTAATGAAAAATCTCTGGACCTTGGGATTGGGTTTGATGGGGATGCCGACAGAATCGGTCCCGTGGATAATCTGGGCAGAATTGTGAGAGGTGACCAGCTTGTTGCTATTTATTCACGCGATGTTCTCCGGAAGACAGGAGAACAAAAGATATTATTTGATGTAAAATGTTCGCTTGCATTAATCGAGGATATTCAAAAACACGGCGGCATACCGTTTATGTGGAAAACAGGTCACTCTCTTTTAAAAAGTAAAATGAAAGAAGTAGATTCCCCGTTTGCAGGAGAAATGAGCGGGCATATGTTTTTTGCTGATGAATATTTCGGGTACGATGATGCAATATATGCTGCATGCAGACTTTGCCGGATTATTTCAGAAACAGATTTGAAGTTTTCTGATATTGTTGATTCTTTACCACATTATTTCTCTACACCGGAAATGAGAGTGAAAGCAAAAGAAGAAGAAAAATTTCAAATCGTATCTAAATTGCAGGATTACTTCAGAAAAGAATACGAAGTAATTGACATTGATGGTGTAAGAGTTGTATTCCCCGATGGATGGGGATTAGTCAGGGCATCAAATACCCAGCCTGCCCTTATAATCAGAGCTGAGGCAAAATCTCAAGATAGACTTGAAGAAATTAAAAATCTAATTATGGGAAAGGTTAAAGAATTCGGTGATATTGAGTTTGTATAATTTACTGCTTTAGCTTCACTGTCTTCCGTATATCTTAAAAAAGTAAAAGAAATCAACATAGATAGTTAAAGAAATACGCGGAGGCACAAAGTGAATGGGTAGATGGATTTAATTGTTTGATAATAACTCATCTGCCCTTTTATCAATCCACTCATCTTTCTCTGCGTCTCTGCGGTAAAATAAACTATATAGAAAAATAAATAAATATTTTTTATACCACTATAAAAAATGAAGGAGAATCATAATGAAATTAAATCGCCGACATTTTCTCAAATCGACTGTTGGTGCTGGTGTATTGGCAGCGACAGCAGGATGCCAGCCAACTGATGAGCGTTCCAGGGTAAGTGTATCTCAATTGGATAAAGCCGCCGCATCGCCGGTGTTAAATGTTTCGTCTATTACCACCCCGGTGAAGATAGCCTCTATTGAGTTGTTTCGCAATGAGAAAGAAAAAATATACTTCGTCCGTGTGACATCCACCGAC
>JAUVVT010000275.1 GCA_030604505.1 bacterium
CTGATTCTTTATCCTCTTAATGGTAACGTATCCTATTCCTATGATAACGGACATATAGAAAAACAATACGAAGATATCAATCATATCAATGCCGAACATAACAATAATCCCTATATACTTTGGTTTATAGAATTTTATGAAAAAATTAAATATATATTAGCCGTGAATTATGTAGATTACACTGTGGATTCCCGTTTTCACGGGAATGACAGCCAATTAAAACATCCTTACCTTCTGTTTTTCATCTGCATTCTATCCGCGCTCTTTATATGTTCTTCGAAGGTTTTGATTTCAAACTCTTTCATAACATCGGCTACTTTCAAATCGGGATCAAAACTTTCCATAACTGTCCATCCTTCATCGTGAATTGACCTTATACGTATTCTCCTGCCGTATTTAGCTCGGATTTCGTTGTATTTTCTCACATAGGGCCAGATATGAATAAATGCTTTTTCCAGATTAACCGAAGCACAAATCCAGTCTTCGAACCTCCCTGTAGAATCAACATCCTCTCCGGTTATATCGCATATTCTTGTCGGTTCGTCTCTTGTGCTTGATACAACGACACACTTATTTCTCCACGCCACTGTATTCAACTCAATTCCGGCAGGGAATGCAGATGGCCAGAATATTATTTCTGCACCCTTTTCCCTTAACCTTTTCCATCCTTCATCCCAGTTCATATCAAAGCAAATCTGCACGCCTATTATTCCAAAATCGGTTTTAAATACCGGCGGGCCGATTGGACCACAGGTATACCCACCCATCATCTCTCCCTCGGTCAAATAGGTTTTTCTATACTCTCCCATCAATTTTCCGCTTCTATCAATAACGACCGCAGCATTATAATAATAACCGTCTTCTTTTGTAGAAATAGGGCATATCACATAACAGTTGTTTTTCTTTGCCCATTCCGCGAACCGACCTGAAATTTTACCCAAAGGTTTTTCGGCTACTTCGTCTAACGATGGTCTGGGTACATTATAAAGTTTTATGGTAGCAAACAATTCAGGAAGACAAATTATATCGGGCTGATATGCCAAAACATTCTCCATTCGTGCAAAAACCTTTTCTATCATCTCTTCATAGGTTTGAGCACTCAGTCTTTCAAGAGTGATACTTGCAATCCATACTTCCCTCGGCAGTCTGCTGCTTCTATCGACTAGTTTAATATTCCCTGCAGAGGCAATATTGAATGCGGAACTGCCTGCCATACCGATACCGACTCCTAAAGAAGATTTTTGCAAAAAACTCCGCCGTGAAACTTTATTACCTTTTTTCATAATAATCCTTCAGAGTGTTTTTTGAAGCAATGTAAAAAATATTTATTGTGTCTGTCTTTAATTCTCTGTATTTACTTTTCTCCTATAACAATATCTTCAATTTTATGACCGCCCCGTGAAGATAAAATGTGGACTTTGCATTCTGCTTTTTTAATTTCATTCAATTTTACCTTAAAACGGGCGGTTTTTGTTTCGCCTTTATTTGTCCAATCCAGTTCTACATCTTTATTCTGGATTTCCGGGACAATTATTTCAACCTTTTTGTTTTTCCCTCCTTTTGTCAGTTCTTTGTCAAACTCAAGTCGAACCCTGTCCTGTTTTACGATTTTCACCAGTTTTGCCTGTTCAAGTGCAGTCGGAAGATAACCTGTATTGGTAAAGCTCACTTCGATTTCGTACACGTTTTCTTGTTTCGAAGGGTTAACTTTTATTGAATTGAGCTCAATTTGCGGAAGATGTTTTGCAAGGAAGATATTGAACATTGCCTGTTTTTTTATCCATTCTTCAAGGAACTGCGGCGGTGGATTCTGGCGGAAAAACTTTGGATTAAATCCGCCGATTTCAACCTTTCCCAGCTGCCGGTGTTCGAATGCTGTCCAGTTTTTGAATTCTTTTCCTTCACAGACTTCATCGTTCCAGCAAAGTGCGTCGTATTCATCATATATTCCGTCATTGTCATAATCCTTCGCTGCACCGGTACACCACAATTCATCTCCGTACCAGATACTTCCGTAATACCAGTATCCGAAATCAGGACCGTGTCCAAAAAGAGGGCTGGGTTTTGTGGGGTCTCCGGTTACGGGATTAGTTTCTCTACGCATCCTATAATCATAATATGTGTCGCCAGCCCAGAGGTAGTTTGTGATTTTCTGTCCTTCGCTGTCGAAGTATCTAAGAATTTCAAGGTCTTTCTTGTACATTCGTTCTTCACTTCTGGAAGTTGAAGGACCTCGCAGATGCATAGGGACACTGGTATCCATAGAATTGACAATGCTGCAATTCGGATGTTTCAGAAGAAAAAGCACAAAAGACCTTGTTTCCGGCTCTGATAGGGGAAACTTACCGGCTCCGAACTGAGTCCAGCTTCTTTTGGTTTCATCCTGACCCGGCTCGGGTCTCCAGTTTTCTGGATAGTTCCTGTGTAAATCCAGCCCGCCGATTCCATCCTCATTATATTTTCCATCTCCGTCATTATCAATTCCTTCGCTGTAAACCTTCCAATCTCCTTCGCCGTCTTTTACTCTTTTCATAAGTCTTTCGGTTTGGTCACGCGGATCGAGTATATAATTTCCGCTGTCGGGTTCGACCTTTTTCCGCATCCGCCTTATAAATCCGTCACCATCGAGGTCTTCTGGCGGGTCTTCATCTATCAGCCCATCGCGGTCAGAGTCGTGCGGTCTGACAGAACTTCTGTTGCTCTGTTCTGTTTTTAGGTATAATCCTGACCCGTCGGGATTGTTTTTAATTCTGAAATAAAATGCCTTTGTATCAATGAGGTCAGTAATTTCTTTATTGCTGCCATAATTTTTCAGCATATAATTCAGCATCCAAAAAGCCGATTCAGCAGCGGTCACTTCGCCGCTGTGGCGGTTTGCATCAATCGCCATTGCCGGTTTATCCGTATCCTTACCTGTCTTTTTATTAGTCAGGGTAACCTGATATATATCACGGCCCTCAAAGCTTTTTCCTCCCACATAAAGGTCAATAATATCCGGATACTCCTCTGCCCATTTTTTCAGGAAGAAAACAATCTCATCATACGTATGATAATGCTTGAAGTCTAATTGCTCTTCCTTCAATGGTTTTACCGCCTGATAGCAAGTTCTCTTGAAAAAACTTTTTCCGTGGCGATAACCTTTTACTGTATAAAGTGTGGAATCTGCCTGCTTTGATTCTGATTCTTGTGCCATACAAATTGTACTCCAAATTGTAAACACAAAAATTAAACTCACAAATACCGTCCATTTTTTCAGGTTAAAGTGCATCATATTTTCTCCTATAAATATTTTGATTATCATATTTATCTAAATTTTTTTAACCGCAGAGGGACAAAAACAAAAAATATAGAATGTTAAACTTTGGATTCATACTTGGATCAAATGTAAAGATAAATTTTTAAATTGTATTTTAATTATTTTTCAGGGATAAATCAAGGATTAATCTAAAAATTTAAATTCAGGCGGTATTTAATTATAGTTCTTAAATTATTAAAAATTATTTTGTGAGGGGATCATTATGAAGATTCACTTATCAAACTTTTACTATATTTGTACATTATGTTTATTTTAGGGAAAATTTAAATAAGTTATTATTATAAATATTTTATAAAAGAATCCTATCTTTCGCATAAAACATTTTAAAAATCTGTATGCCATTTTTTAATCTAAAGCAGAAGACAGCAAAAGACCGACAGCAATTCCTGTAATAACTCCAATTCCCAGTATAACCTTCCGCCCGTAAAACCACTTCCCGCCACTTTTATCAAATTTTTCTGCTTCACCTTTTTCTATTAAACTAATTACCGAGTTGATTTGATTCTGGTGAATTAAGCTTACATTATCTAACAGCGCGATTTCTTCTTTTTTTGATTTGTAAATAATTTTACCAACAGACAATTTTTCATCTATTTGATGTATTTGAATTATCCCCAGATATAACTTTTTTAGGATGTCATCTGCTTCGTGTGTTCTGTAAACTGAAAAATATACATTCTCTTCTAAATTGTCTTCCTTCCCAACATCAATAACAATAAGGTTATCAATTGTCTTTATAACAAATCCACTTTTCTTTATTTGTGCAAAAATAAGTTCACTGAAATTAAAAAGGATAAAACAAATTAACAGTATAATAGAAAATCTTCTTTGAATATGTTTTTTAAAATATAATCCCATTTTTTTCTCTTATTTTAATTGAATATTTTTTCTTATATAACATCATTATATATTTCGTCAGTTTTTTTATTATACATTAGCATAATAGTCTTCACATTTTTAATAAAATAAACATTTATTTTTCACAGCAGGTCTCAAA
>JAUVVT010000002.1 GCA_030604505.1 bacterium
CTCACCCTGACGGATTTTATATCCAACCTTTTCGTTCCTTAAATCATTATTAACTCTAAATTTGTTTTCTTTCAATCTGCTTTCTATTTTCAATGCATACTCATGATGCTTTTCACTAACCGGGACAATCCCAACTTGTGTCGGTGCAAGCCATAAGGGTAAATCACCGGCATAATGTTCAATTAAAATTCCCACAAACCTTTCAATCGAACCAAGCAGTGCTCTGTGTATCATAACTGGTCTTTTTTTGGCTCCGGATTTTGTAACATATTCCAGTTTAAACCGTTTGGGCATTGAAAAATCCACCTGAATAGTCCCGCACTGCCATGTTCTGTTTAGACAGTCTGTTATATGAAAGTCAATTTTCGGACCGTAAAATGCTCCTTCACCTTTATTTATTTCATAATCTAAACTACTTGATTTAAGTGCTTTCTCAAGACATTCTTCAGCCGCTCTCCAGTCCCTTGCAGAACCTATTGCCTTCCTGGGTTTTGTGGATAATTCGACAGTATAATCTTTAAATCCAAATGTTGAATAAATCTCTATTAAAAGATTAATAATCTTTACAACTTCTTCTTCGACCTGCTCAAAAAGGCAGAAAACATGGGCATCATCCTGAGTAAACTGTCTGACTCGAAATAACCCGTGAAGAACCCCGGCTTTTTCGTGCCTGTGAACCAGACCTAATTCAGCAAATTTCACTGGAAAATCTTTATATGACCACAACTTTTCCTTAAAAAATAGAAGCCCGCCGGGACAGTTCATTGGTTTTACAGCATAACCTTTTTTATCAATTTTCGTAAAATACATATTTTTTCTGTAGTTTTTCCAGTGCCCGCTTCTGTGCCAAAGTTCCTTACTTAAAATAATCGGAGTCATAATCTCATAATAATTATCTCTAATATGAACTTCCCGCCAGTAACCTATAATTTCATTTAAGATTACCATTCCTTTGGGATGCCAGAACGGAAATCCCGGTGCCTCTTCGTGAAAGCTGAATAGGTCGAGCTCCTTTCCGAGTTTACGGTGGTCTCTCTTTTTTGCTTCTTCAATAAGATTCAGATAATTCTTCAGCCCTTTCTTGTCGGGATAAGATATACCATAAATTCTTTGGAGCATCGGATTCCGCTCATCACCCCTCCAGTACGCTCCTGCAATACTTAATAATTTAAAATGCTTTATCTTTCCTGTTGAAGGAAGATGCGGTCCCCTGCAGAGGTCAATAAAATCCCCCTGCCGGTAAACCGTTAACTCGTCCTCAAGATCATCTATATATTCTACTTTATAATCTTCATTTAATTTCGTAAAAAGTTTTTTCGCATCCTCTTTTTTCAGATTTTCCCTTGTAATAGGCATATTTTCATTAGAAATCCTTTCCATCTCCGCTTCAATTAGATTCAGGTCTTCTGCTGCAACAGATTTTCCAAAATCGACATCATAATAAAATCCGTTAGGAATAGCGGGTCCAAATCCAAGTTTTGCATCCGGGAAAAGCCGCTTTATTGCATGAGCCATTAGATGTGCGGAACTGTGCCAGAAAATCTCCATACCTGCAGGCGATTCAATGGTTATAATCTCTAAATCACCGCCGGTATCGAGCTTTTTTGTTAAATCAATCAATTCACCATTCAATTTAACAGCAACTGTCCTATCGGAATGCTTGCTGTCTATATCTTCCAGTATACCAACAGGTTTTACTCCTTTATTAACCTTAAGAACTCTCCCGTCCAGAAGTCTTAAATCGATTTCATTAACTGTTGTCAATACTTCTTCCATCTTTCTTATATAAAATTTACCTACTTTTTTGAAAAAAAGTAGGTAAAAAACTTATCCCCGTTTTTTATTCCCCCGAGTACTCGGGGGAATAAAAAATAAATAAATTTCTCCTCACAGGAGGAGAAATCTAATTGTTAGTTTTTTTTAAGCAAGTGGGCGATACTGGACTTGAACCAATGACCCCTTGCATGTCAAGCAAGTACTCTAACCACCTGAGCTAATCGCCCGTAAATATCCTTAATAAATCCAATAATATCTTATTTTTCAGCAAAAATAATTTAATTAATATTATTTCTAAAATCAAGATATTTTTATTCATTAACAAAGTTCTAAACAAAAACAAGCCCTGTGAATGTGAAGAGTATTCCAGCTTTAAACTTCATATAAATCTTGATTTTCCTTCAAAAAAGCACTATATTAACAACGTTAAAAATCAAGGTGATAATATATTTAACTTTGAAAAAATAAACAAAGATAAATTTCCTTGGAGAAATGATAGAGAAAAACAAATATAAAAACATCTTTATTAACATTTTTATGATATTTCTTACTATCATAGTTTCTTTTTTTATTGGTGAGATTGTTATCAGATATCTTTCGCCCGGACTACTTGACCAGCAAAAGATGTTTACAGACGCCGATTTTATGCACGCTCCTACTTTGAGAAAAAATTACAAAACGACGATAAACTCTTTGGAAGATGGTAAAAAATATGTGATAACTACAAACAATCTTGCCTTAAGGAATTTAAAAGATATACCCGAAAATAAATCTGAAATTGAACTACGCATACTTTGTCTCGGAGATTCTTTCACATTTGGACTCGGAGTTTCAGACAATGAAACCTTTACATATTATCTCGAACAGATTCTTAATAATAAATTCAATAAAGATTATACAGTAATGAATGCAGGTTTTACAGCCGGATGGGGAACCGACACTGAATATCTTTACTTAAAATCAAAAATTAAAAGGCTTAGACCTGACATCGTTCTTGTTGGATTTTTTATTTCAAACGACCTTTCTGATATTTATAAAAATAAATGGATTGTTGACGAAGAAGGACTGCCGGTTGATATTATTCATCCTGGAAATAAAATTCCAAGGTTTTTAAAATATAAATCAGGAATTTACCAACATTTTAGGGTGAGATTTGCTAATAGACTTGTTAATCTAATAAAGATGGACAAAAAAGAGGAAATTGACGAAACAGCTCCTAAACGAACACCATTTACTGCTGAAACGTGGGATAAGCTAAACAAACTCTTACTAAAAATGGAAGAGATAAGCGAGAATAATGATGCTCGATTTTTCGTACTTATTGTTCCGATAATGGAAGATATTCTTGGACTGAGAGCTGCTCACTCGGAAACGAATTTTGAGATTTATGAAAAATTAGTCGAGCTTTGTCAAAAATCGGATATTGAAACCATTGATTTATTAAAAATATTAAAGAAACATCCTGAAGATAAGGTTAGAGCGATGCATCTTGAAAAAGATGGACATTGGAACTCATTTGGTTCAAAAATCGTTGCAGAGGAAATTTTTAGCTATTTATCGAAAGAGGATATTTTTGAATAATTAAACTAATACGGCTATGTAAAGTTAAAATTATGCTTGATTATTTAGTATATAGTGATTATATTAATATACCAAAACTTAATTAAATAATTTTATCATTAAACTTCGTATTACATTACTCTTCTTTTTAGGAATAAATCCTCCTGAAATTATTATCAAACAATATCAAAAAAGTAGTTAACTTATTTGTAAAATATTAAGAGGACTTTTTCTTTTTGGAGTTTAAGTGAAATATAAAGATATTTTATTTTAGATTATTTCGATAAAACATTTCTTAAATCATCTAAAAACATCATTTCCAAAAACTATCAAATAAATTATATTTGATTTAATTATAAAAAGTTAGGTTAATACTTTGGATTATATCGAAGCAGTCAAATACTTGGAAAATTTACAAAAAGGTAAAATCAAAACAGATATGGATAACGTAGTAAAGGTTTTTAATGAATTAGGAAATCCACAAAAAAGATTTTCTTCAATCCACATTGCAGGTACTAATGGTAAGGGTTCAACCGCCATTATGATTGAATCTATCTTAAGGGAAGCGAGATATTCAACCGGGCTTTATACGTCTCCACATATATCAAGTTTTACTGAAAGAATAAAGATTTCCAATATACCTATTCCGGAAAGTGTATTAGTAAACTATGTGGAAAAATTGAAAGATTATTTTAAAAAATATAACTGTTCATATTTTGAGGCGGCTACAATTATTTGTTTTCTATATTTCCGTGACAAAAATGTTGAGATTGCAATCGTGGAAACTGGAATGGGGGGAAGGTGGGATGCAACAAATGTACTGAATCCAATTGTATCTATTATCACAGATTTAAATATTGAACATCAGAAATATCTCGGCAGCACTATTGAAGAAATTGCTAAAGAAAAAGCTGGTATAATAAAAACAGGAGCTGACTGCTTAGTTTCGGCAAGTAAAAGAGATGCTGTTAAAACAATAAAAAAAATTGCAGGTAATCTAAACGCCAATTATTTTCAGGTATATCATAATTCAAAAATAAAATTAAAGGATATAAAACTAAATGGCATAATATTCGATTACAGCCATCGTGATTTTTGTTTGAATGACCTGTTTATTCCCGTAGTTGGTATGCATCAGGTTAAAAATGCAAGGACTGCCATTTTTACAATAAATAGATTAAAAAATATCGGCTACTTTGTAAAAAAAGAACATATTGTTAATGGATTAAAAAAATTAAAATTCGATGGTAGATTTGAGATTATTAATAAAAATCCTTTTTTGATAGTTGATGTTGGACACAATCCGGATGCTTTTGGCGCTGTAAAAGAGACGATTAAAGGACTATTTCCATTTAAAAAAGTATTTTTTCTATTTGGAGTAAAGTCGGATAAAGATTATTGTTCTATACTCAAGATTATGAAAGCGGTTTGTCTTGAAACTGTCGGTGTAAAATTAAATAATCCTGATTCGCTTGACCCTGCAAAATTGATTGATATTACAAAAAGATTAAAAATAAAATATTCCTGGTTTAATTCAAGTGAAGAAGGATTAAAATTTTTGCTTGAGAAAGCAGATAAAAATGATATAATCTTAGCAGCCGGCTCGCATGCAATCGTCGATGAGGTTAAAAAAATTTCAATAAATTAAAAAGTTTAAAAAAAACCAAAAAATAAGGAACTAAATAAAAGAATAATTGTTTAATTTAATGCGCACAAGATAATATTCTTCAGAAAATTGTTGATTTCACGGAATAGATATATTCCTCATAGACGCAAATTTTTACTCCAAACTGCCTTTCTTTAATTATTCCAAAAAAGTTTTAATTTTTTATTAAAGGATAATGTTAAAATTTATATGAAAGAGAGTAATTGAGGGAGAGAGGTATAGAGTGAATGTGTGGATGGATTTATCCAATCATTTATCTTTCTCTGCGTCTCTGCGGTGAAAAGAATTTAAATAAATTATCAATAAATATTTTTTACGATACTTATAAACGAACGAGGAGAATTTATGGAAATTACCGAATTAAAAACAAAAACCATTATAGAATTAATACAGATGACTAAAGACCTTAATATAACCAGTATAAGCGGATTAAAGAAGCAGGAATTAATATTTAAAATACTTGAAGCTCAAACCCAGCAAAATGGTTTAATATTTTCCGAAGGCGTTTTAGAGGTTCTTCCTGATGGATACGGATTTTTAAGGTCTTCTGATTATAATTACCTTCCTAGTTCAGACGATATATATATATCTCCGTCTCAAATTAAGAGATTCAGTTTAAGAACCGGAGATACGGTCTCTGGACAGATAAGACCACCGAAAGACAATGAAAGATTTTTTGCCCTTTTACGTGTTGAAGCAGTAAATTACGAAAACCCTGAGGAAACAAAAGATAAGATTGCCTTTGATAATCTCACTCCACTTTATCCAACAGATAAGCTGAGTCTTGAGACCGAAATAAATGACCCTTCAACAAGAATTATGGATATACTTACACCGATTGGGAAAGGACAAAGAGGACTAATTGTTGCACAGCCAAAAACCGGCAAAACAATACTCCTTCAAAAAATTGCTAACAGTATTCTAAAGAATCATCCGGAAGTACATATGATGGTTCTTCTGATAGATGAAAGACCTGAAGAAGTTACAGATATGGAGCGTTCTGTGAAGGCAGAAGTGATAAGTTCCACATTTGACGAACCGGCAGAGAGACATGTACAGGTTGCTGATATGGTTCTTGAAAAAGCAAAAAGGATGATAGAATTTAAAAAGGATATAGTTATTCTTCTTGACAGTATTACTAGACTTGCTCGTGCCCATAATTCCGTTGTTCCACATAGTGGAAAAATATTATCAGGCGGCGTTGATTCCAATGCACTTCATAAACCAAAAAGATTCTTTGGCGCAGCAAGAAATGTTGAAGAGGGGGGAAGTCTGACTATTATTGCAACCGCTCTGATTGACACTGGTTCAAGGATGGATGAAGTTATATTCGAAGAATTTAAAGGTACGGGAAATATGGAACTGGTACTTGATAGAAGGTTGACCGACAGGAGAATTTATCCTTCTATAGATATAAACAAGTCTGGAACAAGAAAAGAAGAATTATTATTAGAAGAAAGAGAACTCTCAAGAGTCTGGATATTGAGAAAGCTATTAAATGAAATGAATATTATTGAAGCTATGGAATTTCTACTGGATAAAATGAAATCTACTAAATCAAACACAGAATTCTTTGACCTGATGAGTGAAATGTAGAAAAGTTATTCCTGAGATTATAAAGATAAATTTTTAAGCAAAAACTAAATGCAGATAATAAAGAATTATTGATGTTTTAGTAAATGTTTATTTTTGTGACAAAGGTTTCAGATTTTTCATCTGAAACATTACTCTCTCTACTTTTTCACCCACATCGGCTAGATTGAACGGCTTACTTATAAAATCATCCGCTCCGATTTTCCTCACATCCCCTTCAGTATACACTGATGTATATGCTGTCATAATTATAATACCGATTGTTGAGTTTATTTTTTTAATAGTTCTGGTAAGCTCATATCCGCTCATTTCGGGCATTCTAACATCGGTTAATACAAGGTCAATCCCCTTTTTTTTGATTATATTTAGTGCTTTTTTCCCATCTTCTGCTTTATATACTTTATAACCTTCATCTTCCAAAAAGGTGGAAAGCACGTCTCTTATTTCTTCTAAATCGTCGACAATAAGTATCTTTTCCTGTCCCATATCTTTACCTTTCGATGTTTATTTAAGAAAATAAAACCTTAATTGGGTCTGATGTTTTAAAAGGATTTTTTATTAAAAAGGGCTCTCCAAATTCAACGCCTACAATCGAACCATAGAATCTATCTCTTGCTTCAAGATTTTCAATAGAAAAGGGTGAATCTAATTTCTCCTTCAGATCTTTATTTTTATCATCGGGAAATTGTGAATTGTAAGCTCTGATTGCTTTCATTTTTAATGTATATTCATCGGTTATATCGACAACAAATGTTGCATCTATATCTTTTCTCCGCCCTATATAAAATAAATTATACAACGGCTTGAACGGTTTATAGTCGGTCTTAATCTTTTCCAATCCGGAATAAAAAGACGCGTCAGCAATCAATTTACTTGCAGCCGCATGGTCAGGGTGTATATCATCCCAATGCGGAAGAAATATTACCTCTGCTCTGTACTTTCGTATAACATTTATAACTTTATTTCTATTGTCCTCATTTGTTTCAATACTGGTATCGGGAATTTTCAAATTTTCCCGAAAATCCAAGCCCATAATATCCAATGCTATTTTCGATTCTTTTTCTCTTTCTTGAACGGTTCCTCTTGTACCCTTTTCTCCCCGGGTTAAATCGACAACGACAATTTTATAACCCTTTTTCGCAAGTTTTATTAATGTCCCTGAACAACATAACTCCACATCGTCGGGATGAGTTCCAAATACGATTATATCCTCTTTCATTCTTTATTTAATAATTTCTCTAAAAAAATTAATTGATGACTCTTTGAATAGATATCAATTTCCTTGAATAAAAACAAAACAAATTTTACACCATACATAGATATAAACGTAAAAACATTCAGTTTTCGTTCCTGAATCTTTCCATTCGGGAATAAAAAATCATTTGTCTCTTCTGTTTGAGTTTTAATAATGTTATGTTTTTCTTGTATTTTCTTTTCAAATCTATCTTTTATTTTGCTGAACTGATAGAATATTTTCCCGAAAGATTTATCTACCCCGTGTTTTAGAGTAATATCAACAGATTCAGCTGCTGAAGATATTTCTTTATGAGTTTCTTCAATATTTTTCCTGTTCTTATTAAACAGTTCTGTAATTTCCTGCCCGATAAATTTTTCAGTCAGTTTATCTTTTAATAAATCTTTTTCCGTAAATAGTCTTGAAGGTGAAATATCACTTCTTTTTAATATATTTTTGATTTTATTATTTATTAGCGTTGCACTGACTCTTGGAAATATAATTGGCATTTTGACTTCGGTGAATTTATAAGTCTCAGAAACCTGTGAAAAATAACCGATCTCGGTAGGTCCTGCAACATAGGATATTGTAGGAAGTAAGAAATCCTGCATTATTGGTCTGGTAAGAACATTCGGACTAAAGTTTTCCGGATTTTCTATGATATTATCAAGTAATTCCTGCCTTTTCATTTTTAATTTATTATTTCCTATTATAAAGTTATTATTGTCAACAGAAATAGGAAGTCTCTCTCCGGAAATATGATAAAAAAGATTTAAAGAGTTTTCTCTTATTTTTATCTCCGGCTTATAACCGAGTTCTTTTAATTTACTGTAATTTTGAATATTAATAGTGTTTAATTCCTTCCAGTTTTCTGCTATTTTCAGGAATATATCAGCTGCCAGACTTTTCAATTCTTTATCGGATGGGTCAAGCATTATCAATCCCTTTTCTTTTAACAGGATTGACATAAGCATCCCGAAAGAGCAGGCAATCGAAGTGTGTTTTGTATAACACTTACTTAACAGTTCAATAATATCCGGTTTAAAATCATTATCATTTAGCTGGTCATAAAATATTTCTAACAGGTTGTCAATTTCACCATCAAATAAGATTTCGCCTATGGGCTTGTTAATAAACTCAGATACAGGATTATATTTTATTGATGAAAGGGATTTATTCTTATTTATGAAATTTACATATTTAACCTCTTCAAAGTCATGGTCGTTCGATTCTATCCAGAAAACGGGAACAAAGTTATAACCAAACTTTTCTTTTAACGATTCAGAAAGCTTTATAGCGGTCAATGCTTTATATATTGTATAAATCGGACCTGTAAATATCCCGGGCTGCTGACCCGTAACAATTGCAAAACAATCTTCACCTTTCAAATATTTTATATTCTCAACAGCTTTTGGATTGGTATTTTGTTTTTCTAATATTTTAATAAGTTTATTTTTTACTTTCGGTTGATTATTAATAGAATTCTGTATTGCTTCCCAGGACTCTTCGCGAAATGGGTCTCCTGAATAAAATTCGCTTACTTTTTCAAAGTTTTTTATATAATCAATAAATAATTTTGAAAAACCTGTTATTTCTGAGAATTCTATATATTCTCTCAATTAATTCTCTGCTCGTTAAAAATCAAATAAATTTTTCAACTCTTTTATAAAATATTCTTTTTATCAAAAAATGCAAATGGTTTTTCTTTAAATATCAAAAAAATAGAACACATATAATACGAATTGCACAGATTTTAATCACGAAGCTCATAAAGAACATGAAATAAAATATTGGAAAGAAAGAATTTGTTGATAATTCCTTTACAAGTTTAATCTCTCTTCATATATTTTGTTTCTTTCTTGGTTTTATTATTTATTTCTTATTAGAATTCAAAACTAAAAAAGAATTGATTTTTTTATTGAACTTTTTAAATTTTAATACATTTAATAATGAAGGAAATTTTTTTCTTTAAGAGCCAGAAATAATAAAACTATGGATAAAGAGACAAAACTTACGGCAATAGCACTATTTATAATTTCTCTGACTGTTTATATAATAACAATGGCTCCAACGTTATCATTCTGGGACTGTGGAGAATTTATTGCGTGTTCTTATATTATGGGAGTTCCACATCCGCCGGGAGCACCGCTTTTTATAATGCTCGGAAGGGTATTCTCATTATTCCCATTTTTTAGTGTTGCTGTAAAGATGAATTTTATTTCCGCTCTATCCAGCGCGTTAGTCGTCACTTTTTTATTTATGATTATAGTTAGAATAATAAAAGAGTGGAAGGGTGAAATAAATACTATTGAAGATAAGATTCTTGTCAATGCAGCCGGTTTTATAGGAGCTTTGAGTTATGCCTTCACCGATACATTCTGGTTTAATGCCGTCGAAGCCGAAGTATATGCCTTGTCTATGTTTTTTACCGCTCTGGTATTATGGCTGGCAATACTCTGGATGGACAATTATAAAGAGTACAAATCTGTTCGTTTCCTGCTGCTGATAGTATACCTTATCGGACTCGGTGCCGGGATTCATCTTTTTAATCTACTTGTAATTCCTACAATATTTCTGCTGATTTTATTTACCAATCGAAAACTATTCTTAAGATATGATTTATGGGGCATTATTCCAATTCTTTTAATTATCGGATATTCAACATACTTTATGATTTTGATAAGGTCGGGATTAAATCCATCAATTGATATGAACAATCCTGATAATCTGGAAAACTTTCTGAAATATTTGAGACGTGACCAATACGGTACTGAAAGTCAGTTTGTCACTATGTTCAACAGAGCAGCACCGTTATGGACGTACCAAATAAAAAAGATGTTTCTGAGATACTTTGGATGGCAGTATATAGGCAGAGGAACTACTATTGATGCGGCTGGAAATATTGTTGAGAATTTAAGTTTTAATGGTCTATATGGTATCCCGTTCCTTCTTGGGATTTTTGGAGTAATATATCACTTTTTCAAAGACTGGAGAAGAGCGTTTTCGATTTTTGTCTTATTTATTATGACCAGTATTGCTCTGGTAATATATCAGTATCAAGCCGACCCGCAGCCGAGAGAGAGAGATTATTTTTACGTAGGATGCTCATTTGCCTTTGCAATCTGGATTGGTATTGGTGCTGTTTCTGTTATGGATGCAGTAGTTTCAATACTAAGGAAAAGACGAAAGCTCATGCTGTATTCAATAGGTGCTGCTATTTTGGTTATGTTGATTTTATCTCCCGTGAATATGTTCAGGTTCAATTTTCATTCACACGACAGAAGCGGTAACTATGTTCCGTGGGATATAGCATATAACATACTCCAATCTTGTGAACCCGATGCTATTCTTTTTACAAACGGCGATAACGACACATTTACACTCTGGTATCTGCAGGAAGTAGAAAATATAAGAAAAGACGTCAGGGTGGTTAATCTCTCGCTTCTAAATACTGAATGGTACGTTATGCAGTTAAAATATAAAGAACCGGTTGTCCCGATAAATTATCCGGATGAAAAAATAAAGAACCTGGGCGGGTATCTTCCTCTTTCCAATAAGAAGTCAATTGTAATAAAAATTGGTCCTGAACTTAATCGTCATTATATGAAAGAAATGGAAGGGCTCATTCCGTTCGGTAATAATAATGTAGAGATGAAGTTTGATATTAAGCCCAATGCATTAAATGGAACGGCAATACGTTCGCAGGATTATATGATATTTGAAATACTCCAATCGTTTAACTTTAAAAAACCGCTTTACTTCAGCATAACCGTTGGTCCAGAAAATATGTTAGGTCTTAATGACTATTTGCGTAATGACGGATTTGCCCACAAGGTTCTCACGGTCAAAGGACACCGCATAGCTCCTGAAATACTAAGAAGAAATATTAGAGAAAAATTTAAGTATAGAAATCTTAATAATCCAAAAGTCTATTATAATGAAGAGACAATCAGACTTTTACAAAATTTTCGAAAGGGTTTTTTGGACCTGGTCTTCCATGATTATAATAACAAAAATTATAATGAAACCCTTGAAACATTGGATAAAATGTTCGAAGTGATGCCGGAAGAGGTTATTCCAATAAGACGAAATGAAATTTTAGAAGCGATTGGGAAGATATACTATCAACTTGGAAAACCGGAAGAGTTTGAAAAAATACTGGACAAACTTATAAAAAGAGATATTAGTGACAGCAAGAAAAGGGAGTATGTAAACTTCTATTTTCATATGAAAAATAATAGTAAAGCTATAAATTTGTTAAAAGAAATTTATAACAAAAACCCCGAAAATGCTGAATATTTTTCATCATTGATAAAACTGCTTGAGATAGAAAAAGATTTTAAGAGTGCAGTAGATTATTTTGATAAATGGCTCACTACCCACCCGAATGATATGAATGTAGTTAATAAAAGAAGTGACTATTTAAAAATGATAACTGCTGAGCAGGACTCCTTATATAAATAAAGATATTGTGAACAGACAAGAATGTCTGTTCTACCTTAAAAAATAAATATCCTGCGGTGGAACAGACATTCCTGTCTGTTCATTCATTACGAAATAAAGTACCGCTCATTCTTAACAATTTATAAAATTTCCACTTCAATAAATTATAAGTAAAGATTATAATTCGCCATTTTCTTTCATTAGTTCTTCGGTTCTTTCAAGGGCATAATCCACACCGAGCTCTCTGATACAGGCAAACTGGTTATCTTTCAAATGACATGTCAGGTGTTTCGGAGAATAATAAAAACAAGGTCTGCAGCTAATATTGGATTTCACGATTTTATGGTTTGTTTCCCAGGGATAGGCATATATTTCACTCGTTGGACCATATATAGAGACAACATTAAGTTTCAGGGCAGATGCTATATGCATTAATGCTGTATCATTAGAAACAAAAAGTTTACAGCATTTCATTATCGCAATCGATTTAAAGAGTCTATCCGTTTCAACAATAATCCCCCTATCGTCCATAAAACTATTTACATTTTTTCTTAATTCTTTCTCTTCAGTACCCCCAAATAAGAGAATTTTTGCATTATATTTATCAATAAGAATCTTCCCGAGACAGCCAAAGTTTTCAGGAGACCACCGTTTATTGATATGGTTTTTCATGATAGAAGAACCGGCATGTAAACCAACAATTAAGTCATTTTCTTTCAGGTCTTTATCACTAATCCATTCTTCTGCAAAGCTTAAAAACTCTTCTGGTATAGTGATACTATAAGACGGAATATCATCTGTTTCGATGCCTAAAAATTTTAAAATACGGAGGTTTTCAAATACATTATGAAGACTGTCATCTTCTCTGATTTTTTTTGTGTGAAGAAAGTTCAGATTTCTTATGTTCTGATGATTATAAGTATGGGCAAAACTCCTTTTTGCACCTATAAGGAAAGATACCATATTATACTCAAACCTGTTCATCGGGTAAACATTTATAGAAATATCATATCTTTCCTTCCTCATTTTATATAAAAAGATGAGTGACTTAAAAACACCCTCCTTCAAAAAGTCAAAGTAAAAGTTTTTATCAACATCTTTATTATACAGATATAGTTCATTCGCACCTGAAATCATAGTAAGAACGTGAATTTCGGCATCGGGCATCTTTCTTCTTAATACTTTCAGGACAGGCGTAAACATCAGGGAATCACCAATTCCGGCAAGTGATAAGATCAATATTTTCATTATTCCCGCTAATAAAATTTTTTAATAATCATTAGGATTTTCGTTAATATCTACAATGCTGCAGGCAATCACAAAGTTCAAACCCAATTTCTCTGCTTTTTCAATTAACTCTTTGCTCTCTGAACCGGGATTTAAAAATACCTCTTTAATCCCTTTTTTTTGGATTTCATCTAATAAAGATATTCCGATTTTAGGTGAAAGATAAATGCTTGCCCTGTCTATTTCATCGGGGATATCCAATATCGATTTATACGCTTTTAAACCCTCGATTTCTTCCTCTTTAGGATTTACAGGGTATACAGTATGACCTTGCTTAATATAAGACCGCACCGCAATATTCCCGTATTTCTCTCTGTTATTGGAAGCACCAATTATAGCAATCTTCAAATTATTTATCCCTTTATGAATTATAACTTAAAATTCGATTAACAAATTTGACATATAAATTAATAAACTTTGCATTTATAATCAAAATATAATTTTTTCCTATCTGAGCCTTAAGTGTCGCTGCGGTTATATACAGTTCTTATTCCTGGGGTACAACCAGATACATACCATCCGTATATACGATTCTATGATTTGCTACTCCGCTTTTTATAAAATTAGAATATTCTTTTTGAAGTTTTTTTAAATCATATATTCCGGAAGTTATGATATCGAGCTGCCCATCAGCATTTCTGTCTAATGCTTTAATTACTTTTTTAATAATAAATGCCTCCGCATAAATGAATTCATTATATGGCTTTTCCACTGCAGAGAAGTAAGTAATTATATTGTAATATTTCATTTCAGTCGAATGGCTGTAAGAATGAATATTTTTCCTCTCTTTAAGTTTCCCTTTTTCAAGAGCCTGATTTATTCCATATTTGTAGATTTTTTGATATTCACTCATCATTTCGGGATTACCAGCCATTACTTTATCAATAATTTGGTCCTGTTCGTAATCTATCGCAATAAAATCTTTTCCGATTAATTGATTAAATGGTTTTCCTTCTGCGGGTGAATTGACAGATACAATCTGATAAGTTTCTCCGTTCATCTCAAACTCAAAATATGACAAATTACCGGTTTGTTTAAATAAAGAACAATGTAATAATATCAAAGTAAGATTAAATAAAATTAATTTAAAATTCTTCATATCTAAATACCTGCATTAATTTCACACATTAACAAAAAAAACATAGTTAATATCTTATTGTTTATTTTTACAAAATGTTCTTTTTTATTAAATTTAGCATTGAATATTATATAAGTCAACATTTTATTGAAAAATTGAATTTTTTTGAATATTATTTGAATTGACCAAGAAAAAATAAAAATAGGGTTGATTTCAGATAAAAAATAGTTAATTTTATAATATACGGCAAAAAAACCATATTATCCATTTTATCGGCGTTCTATATTTTCTTCTAAAAAATAAATCAGTGTTAATAATATGATTCAAAGATTTCTTATTATAATTTTTTTATTTCTTTTCGCAGACACTATATACTCCTTTCAGGAAGAAGAAATTTACGAAAAATACTCATCAGATTTTAGCGAGGTAAATCAGGAAATATTTCAAAAACAGCTCTTAAATGTTTTATCATACAACATTGATTTGGTTATTGATGTTCAGGAAAAAACATTTTCTGCAGAAGCTCTTATAAATCTTTTAATCACTGGCAAAAGTATTCAGGATACATTTTATTTTTCTCTTGATAGTAACTTTTCTGTGAATAAAATAGAATGTGACAATTTTACTGAGATTAAATTGGAGGTTGAAAGAGATTTTAACAAGTCTCATATTTACAAGTTTTATTTTCCATTCTCGGAATTAAAAAATTCCGGCAGAAGAGAAATAAAAATCAAGCTAAATTATGCCGGAAAGATTTGGACTCTTGACAATGATGATTTTTTAGAATTCGGTGCAAATATTAACTGGTATCCATTTGTTAACAGCAGGTCTGATTTCAGGTATCTCTTAAATATAGGAATAGATGGGAAATATTCTATTATATCGCCAGCAGAAATTATAAGAAAAATAAGAAAAGATAAAAAAGAATATTATACTCTGCAATATAATAAACCTGTATCACAAATCATCTTTATCGCCGCCAAAGGACTTGAAAAGAAAAAAAGAAATTATAAGGATGGAGCAGTAATAACTGTTTATTACAAGAAGCTTCCTTCGATTGAAGTGAATAGAACATTTATTGAGCTTGACTGGATACTCGGATTTTATTTTGACAGATTTTTAAGAATTATAAAAGAAAAGAGAATTACGGCTGTCTTTTTACCTCGCAAAGGCAAATTTTATACTTACAGCCCCTCATTTTTTGTCATTCCGGAGAAAGAAATCACGGATGAATTAACCGACTGGAAAGATTATAGAGCGGTTTTCAATCAGATATGCAATAAAATTGCACATTACTGGTGGGAAAACTGTACAATCGATTGGTTAAAAGAAGGACTCTGCGGATATTTTTCAACTTTTGCTGTTGAGACTATGTTTGGATATGATGAAGTTATAAAGAATATAAATTTTTACGAGAAAAAGATTATAAATTTCAGCAAAGAGCTGTCAGTGAGTTCAAATGATTTGACTTTTATTGATAAGGAGATTGCTTTTCGGTACAAACTTCCTTTTGTCATAAGAATGCTGTCATTTTATATAAGCGGTGCAAAGTTTAAAAATATGATTAAGGAACTTACTGAATATACAAGTTCTAATGATTTAGATGAAAATTATTTTCAAAAAACCGCCGAAAAATATTACGGTTCTACATTAAAATGGTTTTTAAATCAGTGGATTGATGGTTCGGATATACCCCGGATTAAATTTAATTATACAATTGAAGCAATGAGTGATGGTGGATACAAGTTATTAATGAATTTGGAGCAGGTTTGCAAAAAAAATTATATTATTAGTGGTTTATTTGAAATCTATTTTGAAGATGATATTGAATACAGAAAAATTATGTTTGCGAAAAAAAAGATGACATTTACATTAATATATATGAAAAAACCAGTAGAAGTTGAGTTTGATACAGAGAATTATATTCTTAATAGATAACATAGTGAATGAGTGGATGAGTAAATTGTTATCCATCAGGCTTTGGAGTGGTTTGCCCATGAGGAAAAGATAATTTATAATAATAAAAATAATAAAAAAGGGTTTCAATTTGAAACCCTTTTTTTATTTAAAAAATATTTATTAATATTACCCTTCAGCCAGCATTTCATCCCAGGTCACTTTTCGTCCCAGTCTAATCGCCTTATTTGCCAACAATGCCTGAATGGAGGATATCCTTCCCTCCTCAACATTAATAACCGGTTCTATATCATTTCTGAGGCAGTCAAAAAAATGAACAACCAGGTTCTTCCGTTCTCCGGGAACCTCAATCTCTGTTCCGGGAACCTTTACTGCCTCTTCGGAAACCTTGAGAGACTGTCCTAATTTAATATATGCACCTTTAATTCCAAGACTCTGAAGATGCTTGGTTTGTGTCTCCCAGTAAAGGCGGATTTTATTCCTGTACGGCTCAATTGTGCCATTCGTTCCAAGATATTCAATAGAATTCCCCATCTTTGCATTCATAAAATTACTTGTCGAATTCACTTTTAGACCATCAGGATATTCAAATATTACATCAACATTGTCCCAGGTCTCCCGGTTATATTCATGATAAAAATCTACCGCCCCGGTTCCAATAGCAGAAATAGGATGGCTGTCAATTACATAATTTAAAGCTGTAATCTGATGTGATACGAGTTCTGTCATCTGACCTCCGCAGTATTCCCAGTATAATCTCCAGTTCAGACGCCTGAACCATTTCGGATCGCCCGTAAAACGAACCCAGGTATTATTACGGTGATAATGGGTAAATATATGATGAACCTTACCAATCGCTCCTTTCTTAACCAAATCTTTTATCATCTCTGTCTGGTTTGTCCATCTTGAATAACCAACAAGAAATTTCAAGCCAGAGGAATGCACGGCTCTTACAATATCATTCGCCTCTTTAACTGTATACGCAAGACTTTTCTCACAAAATATATGTTTTCCTGCACTCAATGCATCGATGCTCTGAGATACATGAAATCGAAGCGGCGTCACAACAAAAACTGCATCTATATCCTTCTGTTCAAGAAGTTTCCTGTAATCATTATATTTTCTGCCTT
The DNA here is from genome assembly GCA_030604505.1 of bacterium. Lineage (GTDB taxonomy): Bacteria > SM23-31 > SM23-31 > JAUVVT01 > JAUVVT01 > JAUVVT01. The sequence goes on from JAUVVT010000002.1 coordinate 17,685, forward strand.
TTTTCCCGTTCCTTTCCCATGCTTGCTCAAGATGGGGTGAATAAATATCACACAAATCGGTTATTACAACATTGTCAACCTTTCTCATCCGATCCATTAAATAGTTACCTCTTGACCCTGTACCAATCACACCAACATTTATTACATCATTAGGATTCCTGACTCTTGCATATATCGGAGCCCCTATCTTGCTCGCCCCCAGAGCAGCACCAGCTGCGGCTGAACCTTTCAAAAAATTCCGCCTTGATATCTTATTTTCTATACTCATTCTCTGCCTCCAAATAAATTTATCTTCTTTAAACATATTTTAACAGTTAGTCATTAGCTCTCCGTTTTCATTTTTAACCAATTACTGACTGTTGGTCAATATGTTGTTAAATTATTATTACATTTTTATAGAAAATTTATTCAAAAATAATATAATATATTTTAATTATATCATTAAATTATAATTTTATCACATAATCAATATATCTTTTTGGCTGATCCCAGTGAAAAAAATATTATCCTTCGGTCAGCATTTCGTCCCATGTTACTTTTCTTCCCAGTCTAATTGCCTTATTTGCCATCAACGCCTGAATAGATGCTGTTCTCCCTTCTTCAACGCCAATAGCAGGTTCTTTATCATTTCTGATACAATCAAAAAATTGTGCGACCAGGTCTTTTTGTTCACCGGAGACTTCAATCACTTTTCCCGGAATCCTGACAGCAGATTCCGAAACATTAAGAGACTGTCCCAGTTTTATATCAGCACCTTTAATACCAAGACTTTCCAAATGCTTTGTATTCGTTTCCCAGTAAATGTTGATTTTGTCTTTAGATGTATCAAGAATCCCAACCATCCCGATTTGTTTAGGTACCGGTGCAATTGTTCCATTCGTACCAAGATATTCAAGAGAAACCCCCATCTTTGCATTCATAAAATTAGATGTCGAATTTACCTTGATATGCTCCGGATATTCAAATATAACATCCACATTATCCCATGTTTCACGGTTATACCCTTTATAAAAATCTACAGTACCCGTTCCAACAACCGATACTGCATGGCTGTCAAGCACATAATTAATTTCTGCGATCTGATGGGATAACAGCTCTGTCATCTGACCGCCGCAGTATTCCCAGTATAATCTCCAGTTCAGACGCCTGAACCATCTTTTATCTTTAATAGGACGAACCCATGTATTATTTCTGTGATAATGTGTAAAAATATGATGAACTTTACCGATTGCTCCTTTTTTTATCAAATTTTTGATATTTTCAACAAGATTAGTCCACCTGGCATAACCAACCTGTACTTTTAAACCGGTATAATTCACCTTTCTGACCATCTCGTTTGCCTCTTTGACCGAATATGCAAGGGTTTTCTCACAGTAAACATGTTTGCCGGCACTCAGCGCATCAAGACTCTGAGGCACATGATATTTCAGTGGAGTAACCACAAATACTGCATCGATTTCCTTTTGTTCAAGAAGTCTTCTATAATCACTATGCTTTCTCCCCTTTTTTCCATTCCTTTCCCACGCATGTTCCAGATGAGGTTCATAAACATCGCACATATCCGTTATTACAACATTCCCAAGCTTTCTTATCTCATCCATTAAAAAATTACCCCTCGAACCTGTCCCTATCACACCGACATTTATGATATTATTCGGATTCTTGAGCTTTGCATGCATAGGCGCACCTATCCTGCTCATACCCAGCGAGGCACCGAGAACTGTTGTACCCTTCAAAAAATTTTCCCTTGAGGATTTTCTCTTCTTATTCATTGTTATTCATGTAATAAGTTCATATTATAAAAATTTTATTAACTGACAACCAATAGTAAAAAGCTAAAGGCTGATAGCTATATTAAACTAAACCTTATCGGGCATCACATAAGGTGGGCGATATATTCGTGTCAGATACGAATTTGCGTCATCGTCATTGACAAATCTTTCAGCATGTGGATTAAATGTCAGTTTTCTGCCCGTTCTGTATGATATATTAGCAAGATGTGCGAGTGTTGTTGACATATGTCCCTCCAAAATATCTGCAGTAAGTTCCTGCCACCTTCTCGTTCTCACACAGTCAATGAAGTTTTGAGCATGTGTCGGAAAATCCCGGAACCTGCGTCCAGGACCTTCATATTTGAAAACAGGACCCGGTTCGCTTTTCCGTCCGAAGAATACCCGATTATCTGCCATATATCCCTTTGAGCCAAAAAATATCACGCCGTGTTCTCTGTTTGTATATAAACCACGTACTTCAGTCTGCAATATAACACCGTCTTCATATTCAAAAATGGCATGCTGTGTATTAGGTGTCTGCTGGTCACTGTCAAACACATAATAACCGCCTGTCGAGTGAACTCTTATAGGATGAACACGCTTATTTAATGCCAGCCGAATATGGTCCAAACTGTGAACAGCATTATTACCCATCTCAGTCGTTGAGGTATCCCAAAACCAGTGCCAGTTATAGTGAAATCTGTTTTTATTGTAAGGCCTGTAAGGTGCAGGCCCAAGAAAAAGATCCCAATAAACACCTTTGGGGATCTGTACATTCTTTGTATGCCCTATACTTTCACGTGCACCGTAAACACAGCATTTAGCCATATAAACTTCACCCAATCCACCATCCTGAATAAAATCAACGGCTCTTTGATTATAGGGAGCGCTTCTGTGATTCGTTCCCGTTTGAACAACACGGGCGTATTTTCTGGCAGCTTGAACCATTTTGCGGCCCTCTTCAATAGTATAGGAAATCGGTTTCTCTATATAAACATCCTTTCCCGCCTGACATGCCCATATCGTCTGCAATGCATGCCAGTGGTCAGGTGTTGCAATGGTAACAACGTCAATATCTTTATCCTCAAGTACTCTGCGGAAATCCACTTCTGTCTTCGGTCTAAATCCACTGTTTCTTTCCACTCTTTCCACATTCTCAGGAAACAAATTTTCATCTACATCACATAATGTAGCAACCCTGACATTAGGCAACTTAGAAAAAACCTCTGAGTGTCCCTGACCTCCATAGTAACCTCCCCTGCCCTTGATTCCCGCAACGGCAACATTTATTATATCATTCGGACTGTTCTTGGCAAAACCTTTTACTACAGCAGGAGCCCCGACCATCGTCCCTGTGACAGTAACTGCAGCCGACTTCTTCAAAAAACCTCGCCTAGTCATTGATTTCATAATTCTTTCTCCAATTTATTTGATTTAAATAGATATGTTAATGAATTATTTATTTTTTGGAACAGGATGACGAATCTCCCTGAATTTTTCTTTGAAGGTAAAAGATGGCTCGTCATGACATTTTAAGCAGATTTTTTCATCCGGTACGATTCCTCCATTGGCTAAAAACTTTTCTCTGTCTTTCAATTTACAAACATCCTTATAAACCGAACCGGGACCATGACATACTTCACAGGTTATTCCTTCTTCTTTTTTATAAGTCTCAGCGAAATGTGATTCATCAAGCCCTGCACCTGCAATATGGCACTTCAGACATTTTTCACTATCTTGTGGGTGAACATCTACACCGGCTTCCCGTGCCTGCTCTAATGCTCTATCAGAGGCCAGTGTAACAAATGCTTTTGCATGTAAACTCTTTTCCCAAATTTTAGACTGCGCTCCTATTTCTTCGCTTTCGTGACAGATGGCACATTCTTTAACTCCAACGTACTTAAACTTTTTTTCTTGAGAATACTCCTTATCTGATAAATACAAAATCAGAAAAAAAACAATTACATAAATAAATGTCAAAAGAGCAAGGAATTTTTTCAATATTTGGTTCCTCTCTTTATTAACACATAAAAAAAATGAAAAACTAATATACTACGGCAACTTAATCATTTTCAGATTATTATTTTCACCAAAAAATATCATTACAACCGAAAAATGATTCTTTCCATTCAAAAATTTCTTTGTCTTTTCTATTCCCATTGCTGAAAAAGCAGTAGATAAAATCTCACATTCCATTGGGTTCTTATCAATGACTGCTGTCATCAAAACATTACTTTCGGGTCTGCCGGTTAAAGGGTCTATAATATGCGAAAACCTATGGTCTTCCAAATTTACGATTTTATCATAAGTCCCCGAAATAGAAACAGAATTATCTTTTAGTCTTATAAGTTTGTCCGGAAATTTGAATCCTTTAATTTCAGGCAGTTCAGCCAACCAGTATTCGTTGTTTCCGGATGATCCTGACGCATAAACCGAGCTTGTCCCCGCATTTACCAAAAAATCATTTATCTCATATTTTCTCAAATTCTCACTTAATCTTCTCACGCTCCACCCCTTAGCTATCCCCCCAAGGTCAATCATCATTCCTTCTTTTTTCAAAAAAACACTTCTTTCCTCATCATCTAATATAATATTTTCATATCCGGTTATTTCAAGAACATCCTTAATCTCTTTTTCAGAAGGAAGGGTATCACGTTTCTGATAAAATCCCCAGAGCTTCATCAGCGGTCCCACTGTTATATCGAAG